>NZ_JACIUW010000022.1:0-73434 GCF_014145825.1 Stenotrophomonas sp. I18B00994
AATCCGGCGTGGGGACCCAAGCTACTTCTCGGTCGCAAGACCTGGATCCACACGGTCGCCCACGCCGGGCTCTCGGCACCCAAGGTGCCAGATTGGCAAGAGATAAGATCCACGCCATGCGTGGATGGGGTGATTGGGAAAAGCGGTGCGAACCAAGGTTCGCACCCACCGGGGATCGCTTCGCACCGCCCAGGCATCGGGCCCTCAACAGACATCGGCATCGGTTCGCCCCGGCCAGAGATCGGTGTGCACCAGCCAGATGGCAGGACGTTACAATCCCTCCGCGCGCAGCCAGCGCCACAGCGTGGTGCGTGAGACGCCCAGCGCCTGTGCCATGCCTTCGCGGTCATTGCGGTGTTCCTGCAACAGCGTTTCCAACTGCGCACGCGGCGGCCGCTTGCCGTTGCTTTCCACCGGTAGCGCAGCGGCGCCCTCATTCACCAGCTCGGGTGCCAGCTGCAGCAGTCGCGCGGCATCAATCAGCCCTTCACCGGGTTGCCAATGGATGCGCAGCCGATCCACCAGATTGCGCAATTCGCGCACGTTTCCGGGCCACTCGGCGGTGGTCAGCACCGCCAGTGCCTCCGCATCCAGTGGCGCGTCGATACCACGCAGCTGGCGGAAGAAATGCTGCGCCAGCAGCGCGATGTCACCGCGCCGGGCACGCAGTGCGGGCAGGGCGATGCGCAGCGCGGCCAGGCGGTAATACAGGTCGCGGCGGAAGCTGCCGGCCGCCACGCGCTGCTCGAGCGACTGCAGGGTCGCGGCCACCACGCGAAGGTCGACCGGGGTCGGCTCGGTGGCACCGACACGCAGTACCTCGCGTTCTTCCAGCACCCGCAGCAGGCGGGTCTGCAGTGGCAGCGGAAGTTCGCCGATTTCATCCAGGAACAGGGTGCCGCCGTCAGCGGCCTCGACCAGGCCGACGCGGCCGCCACGGCGTGCGCCGGTGAAGGCGCCATCGCTGTAGCCGAACAGCTCCGCTTCCAGCAGCGATTCGCTGATCGCGCCACAGTTCAGTGCCACGAAGCGGCCACGGCGTCCGCTGGCGGCGTGCAGCTGGCGCGCCACCAGTTCCTTGCCGGTGCCGGTTTCGCCGGTGACCAGTACGGTGCTGTCATGCGGGGCGTACAGCGTGATCTGTGCGCGCACCTGTGCCATGGCCTCGCTGTCGCCGAGCAGGTCGTGGGCATCGCTGCGCGGTGCGGCACGGCGGCGCGGCGCGGGCCGGCTGCCGCCGGAGCGGGCCAGGGTCTGGGTCAGTTCCAACGCGTGCTCGAACGCTTGCCGTACCGAATCTGCCGAGTACAGCAGCACGCCGGGCAGTCCGGCCTGTTCGGCGTGGTCGATGGCCATGCCGGTGCCGACGATCACCTCGATGCCGTTGGCGCGCAGGTCGGCGATGCAGTCGCGGGCGTCCTCGCGGGTGACGAAGCGGCGATGCTCGATGTCCAGGCCGAAGCTCTGCTGGAAGTTGCTGAACACCGGCACGTCGCTGGCGTGGGTGACCAGGCCGATACGGCCGGCGATCCGACGTGCGCGCGCCAAGGCTTCCATCAGGTCGAAGCCGTTGGCCTGGATCGGCACCAGCGGCAGCTCCAGCCGGCTGCGCAGCCAGGCCGCGTTGGAGCCGCCGGCGATGACCACGTCGCAGTGCTCGCGGCGCAGGCGCTGGCCGATCACGTCCACCGCTTCCTCGAAGCCGAGGTTGATCTGCTCGACACGCGCGCGGCGATCGAACTCGGGAATGACGTCGCCGAGAAGACCGGTCAGCCGCGAGACGCTGACGGTCCAGATCACCGGCCGACTGGGGTCGGCATCGGCGTGGCGCAGGGGCGAGCGGGGCAGGTACATGACGGCGCGCGTTGGATGGGATGTTTCATGATACATCTGTTTCAATGTTTCATATGTTTCACTGTTGCGTGGGCGTCATTCCCGTGAAATCAACGGCTTGCAGCTTGGCATGGTGTTTGCGCTCTCTATCCCGTACTTCAACCTGGATTGCCGCATGACCGCTTCCACTCCTTTCTCCGCCGGTGCCCGCTTCCGTGAGGCGCTGGCTGCCGAATCGCCGCTGCAGGTGATCGGCGCGATCAACGCCAACCACGCCCTGCTGGCCAAGCGCGCCGGCTTCCGCGCCATATACCTGTCCGGCGGCGGTGTTGCCGCGGGCTCGCTGGGCCTGCCGGACCTGGGCATCAACACCCTGGAAGACGTGCTGGTGGACGTGCGCCGCATCACCGATGTCTGCGACCTGCCGTTGATGGTCGACATCGACACCGGCTTCGGCCCGAGCGCGTTCAACATCGCGCGCACCGTGAAGTCGCTGATCAAGGCCGGCGCGGCCGCCTGCCACATCGAAGACCAGGTCGGCGCCAAGCGCTGCGGTCACCGCCCGGGCAAGGAGATCGTCTCGCAGGGTGAAATGGTTGACCGCGTAAAGGCCGCTGCCGATGCCAAGACCGACCCGGACTTCTTCCTGATCGCACGCACCGACGCCATCCAGGTGGACGGCGTGGACAAGGCCATCGAGCGCGCCATTGCCTGTGTCGAGGCCGGTGCCGACGGCATCTTCGCCGAGGCGGCCTACGATCTGGACACCTACCGCCGCTTCGTCGACGCGGTGAAGGTGCCGGTGCTGGCCAACATCACCGAGTTCGGTGCCACCCCGCTGTTCAGCCGCGATGAACTGGCTTCGGCCGGCGTTGCCATCCAGCTGTTCCCGCTGTCGGCCTTCCGCGCCGCCAACAAGGCGGCCGAGAACGTCTACCAGGCGGTGCGCCGTGATGGCCATCAGCGCAATGTGGTGGAGACCATGCAGACCCGCGAGGAACTCTATGACCGCATCGGCTATCACGCCTTCGAGCAGCAGCTCGATGCACTGTTCGCCGCCAAGAAATAAGCAGTACCCTGCACCATCAAGTTTTCGGAGGGAAACATGAACGATACGACCGCAACCCCGACCTTCAAGCCGAAGAAGTCCGTCGCCCTGTCCGGCACCGCTGCCGGCAACACCGCGCTGTGCAGCGTGGGCCGCAGTGGCAACGACCTGCACTACCGCGGCTACGACATCCTGGACCTGGCCAACACCAGCGAGTTCGAGGAAATCGCCTACCTGCTGGTGCACGGCAAGCTGCCGACCCGCGCCGAGCTGGTCTCGTACAAGGCCAAGCTGAAGTCGCTGCGTGGCATTCCTGCTGCGGTGAAGGCGGCGCTGGAAGAGCTGCCGCCGTCGGCGCATCCGATGGACGTGATGCGCACCGGCGTGTCCGTGCTTGGCTGCGTGGCGCCGGAGAAGGATGATCACAACCATCCGGGCGCGCGCGACATCGCCGACAAGCTGATGGCCTGCCTCGGTTCGATGCTGCTGTACTGGTACCACTGGAGCCACAACGGCCGCGCCATCGACGTGGAAACCGACGATGACTCGATCGGTGGCCACTTCCTGCACCTGCTGCACGGCGAGAAGCCGCAGGAGTCGTGGGTGAAGGCGATGCACACCTCGCTGATCCTGTACGCCGAACACGAGTTCAACGCCTCGACCTTCACCTGCCGCGTCATCGCCGGTACCGGCAGCGACATGTACAGCGCGATCTGCGGTGGCATCGGCGCGCTGCGCGGTCCGAAGCACGGCGGCGCCAACGAAGTGGCGTTCGAAGTGCAGAAGCGCTACGACAGTCCCGATGAGGCCGAGGAAGACATCAAGGCCCGCGTCGAGCGCAAGGAAGTGGTGATCGGTTTCGGCCACCCGGTCTACACCGTCTCTGATCCGCGCAACAAGGTGATCAAGGACGTGGCCCGCGAGCTGTCCGAAGAGCAGTCGAGCATGAAGATGTACAACATTGCCGAGCGCCTGGAATCGGTGATGTGGGACATCAAGAAGATGTTCCCGAACCTGGACTGGTTCAGCGCCGTCAGCTACCACATGATGGGCGTGCCGACCGCGATGTTCACTCCCCTGTTCGTGATCGCCCGCACCGCCGGCTGGAGCGCGCACATCGTCGAGCAGCGCATCGACGGCAAGATCATCCGCCCGAGCGCCAACTACATCGGTCCGGAAGACCGCGACTTCGTCGCCATCGACAAGCGCGTCTGATCCACCTGCCGTACCCATCCGGCCGGCCGCGTGCCGGCCGGGTGCTTTCGCCGCCGCACCGCCGGCACCCGGCCCGCCCCAAGTACTCCGCCAGCCCATGAATACCGATTACCGCAAGAACCTCCCCGGCAGCGCGCTGGATTATTTCGACGCGCGTGCCGCTGTCGATGCGATCCAGCCCGGCGCCTACGCCACCCTGCCGTACACCTCGCGCGTGCTGGCCGAGAACCTGGTGCGTCGCTGCGATCCGGCCACGCTCGGCGATTCGCTGAAGCAGCTGATCGAGCGCCGTCGCGACCTGGATTTCCCGTGGTTCCCGGCGCGCGTGGTCTGCCACGACATCCTCGGCCAGACCGCGCTGGTGGACCTGGCCGGCCTGCGTGATGCGATCGCCGACAAGGGTGGCGACCCGGCCAAGGTCAACCCGGTTGTGCCGGTGCAGCTGATCGTCGATCACTCGCTGGCGGTGGAGTGCGGTGGTTTCGATCCGCAGGCGTTCGAGAAGAACCGCGCGATCGAGGATCGCCGCAACGAAGACCGTTTCCACTTCATCGACTGGACCAAGCAGGCGTTCCAGAACGTGGACGTGATTCCGCCGGGCAACGGCATCATGCACCAGATCAACCTGGAGAAGATGTCGCCGGTGGTCTACGTGCAGGACGGCGTGGCCTTCCCGGATACCTGCGTGGGCACCGACAGCCATACCCCGCACGTGGATGCGCTGGGCGTGATCGCCATCGGTGTGGGCGGCCTGGAGGCCGAGAACGTGATGCTCGGCCGTGCCTCGTGGATGCGCCTGCCGGACATCATCGGCGTCGAGCTGACCGGCCGGCCGCAGCCGGGCATCACCGCCACCGACGTGGTGCTGGCGTTGACCGAGTTCCTGCGCAAGGAGCGTGTGGTCGGCGCGTGGCTTGAATTCTTCGGCGAGGGTGCCGCGGCACTGACCATCGGTGACCGTGCCACCATCTCCAACATGTGCCCGGAATACGGTGCCACCGCCGCGATGTTCTACATCGACGCGCAGACCACCGATTACCTGCGCCTGACCGGGCGCGAGGGGTCGCAGGTAGCGCTGGTGGAAAACTACGCACGCACCACCGGTCTGTGGGCCGACGATCTGGCGACCGCGCAGTACGAGCGCGTGCTGCGCTTCGACCTGTCCAGCGTGGTGCGCAACATGGCTGGCCCGTCCAACCCGCACAAGCGCGTGGCCACTGCCGAGCTGGCCGAGCGCGGCATCGCCGACGAGGCCAAGCTGGAAGCGGGCAAGGCCGAGCAGGCGCAGGGCCTGATGCCCGATGGCGCGGTGATCATCGCGGCCATCACCAGCTGCACCAACACCTCCAATCCGCGCAACGTGATCGCCGCAGCACTGCTGGCGCGCAACGCCAACGCGCGTGGCCTGCAGCGCAAGCCGTGGGTGAAGTCGTCGCTGGCGCCGGGCTCGAAGGCCGTGCAGCTGTACCTGGAAGAAGCCGGCCTGTTGCCGGACCTGGAAAAGCTCGGCTTCGGCATCGTCGCTTTCGCGTGCACTACCTGCAATGGCATGAGTGGTGCGCTGGATCCGAAGATCCAGCAGGAAATCATCGACCGTGACCTGTATTCCACGGCTGTGCTGTCGGGTAACCGCAACTTCGATGGCCGCATCCATCCGTACGCCAAGCAGGCCTTCCTGGCGTCGCCGCCGCTGGTGATCGCCTATGCCATCGCCGGCACCGTCCGCTTCGATATCGAGAAGGACGTGCTGGGCGTGGATGCCGACGGCAACGAAGTGCGCCTGAAGGACATCTGGCCCAGCGATGCCGAGATCGACGCGGTGGTGAAGGCCTCGGTGAAGCCCGAGCAGTTCCGCAAGGTCTACAACCCGATGTTCAACGTGCGCGTGGAGCACGGCGCCGCGGTCAGCCCGCTGTACGACTGGCGCCCGCAGAGCACCTACATCCGTCGTCCTCCGTACTGGGAGGGCGCACTGGCCGGCGAGCGCACGCTGGCAGGCATGCGCGCGCTGGCGGTGCTGCCGGACAACATCACCACCGACCACCTGTCGCCGTCCAACGCCATTCTGGCGTCCAGTGCCGCCGGCGAATACCTCGCGAAGATGGGCCTGCCGGAAGAGGACTTCAATTCCTACGCCACCCATCGCGGCGACCACCTGACCGCGCAGCGCGCCACCTTCGCCAATCCGAAGCTGTTCAACGAAATGGTGCGCAATGACGACGGCAGCGTGAAGCAGGGTTCGCTGGCGCGCGTGGAGCCGGAAGGCAAGGTGATGCGCATGTGGGAGGCGATCGAGACCTACATGGAGCGCAAGCAGCCGCTGATCATCATCGCCGGCGCCGACTACGGCCAGGGCAGCTCGCGTGACTGGGCCGCAAAGGGCGTGCGCCTGGCTGGCGTCGAGGCGATCGTGGCCGAGGGCTTCGAACGCATCCACCGTACCAACCTGATCGGCATGGGCGTGCTGCCGCTGGAGTTCAAGCCGGGCACCACCCGCCTGACCCTGGGGATCGACGGTACCGAGACCTTTGACGTGATCGGCGAGCGTACCCCGCGTGCCGAACTGACCCTGGTCATCCACCGCCGCGACGGCCAGGACGTGATCGTGCCGGTCACCTGCCGCCTGGACAGCGACGAGGAAGTGGCGATCTACGAGGCCGGCGGCGTGCTGCAGCGCTTCGCCCAGGACTTCCTGGAAGGCGCCAAGGTGGCGTAAGGCAGCAGATAGCTGACTTGTATCGAGTTGCCGCCATGCTGGCTTCGGCCCGCATGGCGGTGGTCACGGAGGAGAGGGGTGTTGCCCCATCTGCATGGGAACGGCGTTCTACAACATCGCAGGCACGGTCAACACCGCCTTCATCCTGCTGAGCCTATTGGGTGTGGGCGCGCAGTTGCGCCTGGTGCGCAACCGTCGGGAGCGTGCGGACGCGACTGACAGCGCCACTGCAGTATTGTCGCTGAATCAATTCACGGTCAGCTTCCTGGCGTACCTGTCTTTCTTCGTCTATGGCTACAGCGTCACGCCGTTCAATCACTTCATTGTCTGGCCACGCTTGCTCGCGTCGGTGCTGGTCATGGCCATCCTGGTGGAGATCTGGCGCGACCGACGGAATCGCTCCGCGACGACCAGCGTGTTGGCAGCCGCGCTGCTGCTGATCTGCGCGCTGACCGGCTTGGCCTGGGGTGATCGTCACGCGGACGAGGGCAGGGTGGTGGCCAGTACGATGATCGTGGCCATCACTGCCTTGCTGGCGCAGGGCTACACGCATCAGATCCTGTTGATCCTTCGCAATGGCCATACCGGTGCAGTGTCGCTGCGGATGAGCCAGTGGATCCTGCTCATGGACCTGTCCACGATCGTATTTGCCTTCGCCATGGGCCTACGGATGGGATGGCCGTTGCTGCTGCTGGCAGTGGTGAGTGGCAGTACCAAGCTGGTCATCCTGTACCTGTTCCGATGGCAGCAGGGAACGTCCGCGCGGGCGCGGCGAAGTCATACTGGAGCGCCTGCGTGATGGCGAAGGCCTCTTTAAGCAACGGCTGGCGCTTTCTGCCCTTGTCGTTGCCTTTGGTGCCTCGCAGACTGTCGCGTGACAGTTCCGCAGTGGAGGTCTATATGGTCAATGTCAACGTGGTGCTGACTGATGAGCTCAAACAGTTCGTGGACCAGGAAGTTCGTGAAGGCGACTACGCCAGCGCTTCCGAGTACGTTCGCGACCTTATCCGTCAGCGTCGGCGAAGCAAGGCTGAAGACCTGCTTCGCCAGTTGATCGCTGAAGGTCTTGCTTCGGGGCCTCCGGCCCCCTGCCTCTGGGGCACTTCCAGAAACTGCTCGAGCGCGCATCGAATCGAAGATGAAGCCAGTACATATGGCCCACCTTAGGGCGGTGCACGGCTCCCAGAGAATTGTTTCACTGCACACAGGAACCCGATCCATGACCTTCCTCCCGCAACTCCGTATTCCCGCCACCTACATGCGTGGTGGCACCAGCAAGGGCGTGTTCTTCCGCCTGCAGGATCTGCCGGAAGCCGCGCAGGTGCCGGGTGCCGCACGCGATGCGCTGCTGATGCGCGTGATCGGCTCGCCAGATCCGTATGGCAAGCAGACCGATGGCATGGGCGGTGCAACGTCCAGCACCAGCAAATGCGTGATCATCTCCACCGCTTCGGTGCCGGACCACGATGTGGACTACCTGTACGGCCAGGTCTCGATCGATACCGCCTTCGTCGACTGGAGCGGCAATTGCGGCAACCTCAGCACCGCGGTGGGTCCGTTCGCGATCGCCCATGGGCTGATCGATCCGGCCCGGGTGCCGCGCGATGGCCTGTGCACCGTGCGCATCTGGCAGGCCAACATCGGCAAGACCATCATCGCGCACGTGCCGATGCGCGATGGCGAAGTGCAGGAGACCGGCGATTTCGAGCTGGATGGCGTGACCTTCCCGGCGGCCGAGATCCAGCTGGAATTCATCGATCCGTCCGATGACGGTGATGCGGGCGCGATGTTCCCGACCGGCAATCTGGTCGATACATTGGACGTGCCCGGCGTGGGCAGCTTCGAGGTGACCATGATCACCGCCGGCATCCCGACCATCTTCCTCAACGCCGCCGACCTCGGCTACACCGGGACCGAGCTGCAGCCGGCAATCAACGAAGACAAGGCGGCACTACAGAAGTTCGAGACCATTCGTGCCTACGGCGCGCTGCGCATGGGCCTGATCAACACGCTGGAAGACGCGGCAACCCGCCAGCACACACCGAAGGTCGCCTTCGTGGCACCGGCACAGGACTACGTGTCGTCCAGCGGCAAGGCCATTCCGGCCTCGGCGATCGACCTGCATGCGCGTGCGCTGTCGATGGGCAAGCTGCATCACGCGATGATGGGGACCGCCGCCGTGGCGATCGGTACCGCAGCGGCGATCCCGGGCACGCTGGTCAATCGCGCCGCCGGCGGCGGCGAACGCGAAGCGGTGACGTTCGGCCATCCCTCCGGCACGTTGCGCGTGGGTGCGCAGGCCGGTCTCGTTGACGGCCAGTGGACGGTGACCAAGGCCATCATGAGCCGCAGCGCCCGCGTGCTGATGGAAGGCAAGGTGCGGGTACCGGTCGAGTAACCAGCCGAACGGCGCCGGCATCACATGCTCTGGTGGATGCCAACCTTGGTTGGCATTGCATTGGCACCGCCCGGGTACGGTCCAGCGCCAACCTAGGTTGGCGATTACCGGGAGGCGCGGCCTGACCTGCTTCTGAAGAGGAGATCGACGATGTCCGACAGCCACACCCCATCCAACGAGCGTGCAGCCTGGGATGCGCTGCTGGTGGACATCGTCGATTACGTGCGCGACGCGCGCATCGACTCACCGCTGGCGTTCCAGACCGCGCACCACTGCCTGCTCGATACGCTGGGCTGTGGCCTGGAAGCGCTGTCCTTCCCGGCCTGCAGCAAGCTGCTCGGTCCACTGGTGCCGGGCATCAGCGTAGTCAACGGCGCGCGCGTACCGGGCACGCACTACGTGCTGGATCCGGTGCAGGCCGCCTTCAACATCGGCGCAATGGTGCGCTGGCTGGATTTCAACGACACCTGGCTCGCCGCCGAATGGGGGCACCCGTCGGACAACCTGGGCGGCATCCTCGCCGTCTGCGATTGGCTGGGCCGCAACGCGCAGGCCCTGCGCCGACCGCCGCCGACCGTGCACGACGTGTTGCTGGCGATGATCAAGGCGCACGAGATCCAGGGCGTGCTGGCCCTGCAGAACTCCTTCAACCGGGTCGGGCTGGACCATGTGGTGCTGGTCAAGGTCGCCACCACGGCGGTGGTCTCGCAGCTGCTCGGGCTGGACCGCGAGCGCATGCTCAATGCGCTGTCGCTGGCCTGGGTCGATGGCCAAGCGCTGCGCACCTACCGGCACGCACCCAACACCGGCTCGCGCAAGAGCTGGGCGGCCGGCGATGCGACCAGCCGTGGCGTGCGCCTGGCCTTGATGGCAGCCAGCGGTGAGATGGGCTATGCCAGCGTGCTGAGCGCGCCAACCTGGGGCTTCGAGGCCGTGTCCATGCGCGGTCAGGCACTGACGCTGGGGCGACCGTTAGGCAGCTATGTGATGGAGAACGTGCTGTTCAAGATCAGCTACCCGGCCGAGTTCCACGGCCAGACCGCAGTGGAGGCCGCGGTCATGCTGCACCAGCAGTTGCTTGCGATGGGGCGGCGGGTCGAGGACATTGCGCACATCGCGATCCGGACCCAGGAAGCCTGCATCCGCATCATCGACAAGCAGGGCCCACTGCATAACCCGGCCGACCGCGACCACTGCGTGCAGTACATGGTCGCCATCGCATTGCTGCATGGGCGGCTGGTGGCAGAGGACTACGAGGACGATGTGGCGGCGGATCCGCGCATCGATGCACTGCGCGCGAAGATGGGCTGTCATGAGGATCCGCAGCTCAGCGCCGATTACCTGGACCCGGACAAGCGCAGCATCGCCAACGGCCTGAGTGTGCGCTTCAGCGACGGTACTGAGCTGCCCGAGGTACTGGTGGAATACCCGCTGGGCCACGCGCGCCGACGTGAGGAGGGCATTCCGTTGCTGATGGACAAGTTCCGCCGGCACCTGGCCCACCGCTTCCCGACCACCCAGCAGCAGCGCATCCTGGCCGCATCGCTGGACCCTGTGGCGCTGGCGGCGATGCCGGTGACCGACTACGTGGACCTGTACCTGCCGGGCTAGAGCGATCGGTAGTGCCGGCCGCTGGCCGGCAATTCCATCCAATCTGCCATGCCGGTTGCCGGCCAGCGGCCGGCACTACCCGCACTTGGGGCAATTGCCGAATTCGCGTCAACACCTTGACGTGGCCTGCCTATAATGGCCGCCTCGATCAAGGAGTGACGACATGAGCGGTCCGGCACGGCGGAAGCGGTGGGGATGGGCGGCGGCGGTACTGGCAGGAGGCCTGTTGCTGGGCCTGGCTGGCTGCCGCAATGACAGCGGGCAGCTGCCCAAGGCCAGCGGTGAAGCCATCACCACCAAGGCCGAGCAGGTGAAGGAATTCACCCTGCTGCGTGCCTACCCGGACCAGAAGAATGACGGCCTGTCGCTGGCGCTGGAGTTCTCGCGCCCGCTGGTCGGCACCCAGGATTTCGACAAGCTGGTGCGCTTCGAAGAGAAGGTCGGCACCGACGACAGCAGCTGGACGCTGTCCGATGACGGCCTGACCCTGCGCTACCCGTTCGTCGAGGCCGGCAAGGAGTTCAGCCTGGTGGTCTCGCCGGACCTGCTGGCCGCCGATGGCAGCCGCCTGGGCAAGGAGCTGAAACAGAAGGTGTTCAGCGGCGAGCTGAAACCGGTGGTCGGCTTCGCCTCGCAGGGCAGCGTGCTGCCGGCCAAGGACAGTCGTGGCCTGCCGGTGGTCTCGGTGAACGTGCCGGAGGTCGACGTCGAGTTCCTGCGCGTGCGCGAGAAGGACCTGCCGACCTTCTTCAGCCAGTACCAGCGCGGTGGCCGCCGCGGCAGCTGGGAGCTGAGCAGCGACTACGAGCGCAGCCCGATCAACAAGCTGGCAGAGCCGGTCTACGTCAACCGCTTCATCCTGGGCGGCAAGAAGAACGAGCGGGTGCTGACCTACCTGCCGACCCAGGACATCAAGGAACTGCAGGAGCCGGGCCTGTACTTCGCCCTGCTCAAGCGCACCGGTGACTACGAAGGCGAGTTCGATACCGCGTTCTTCTCGGTCAGCGACATCGGCCTGCATACCCGCGCCTACAAGGACAAGCTGTTCGTCCATACCGCCGGCCTGAAGGACGGCGCGCCGCTGAAGGGCATCGACCTGCGCGTGCTCGATGCCAAGGGCGAGGTGGTGCTGAAGGGCAGCACCGACGGCAATGGCAATGCGCTGCTGAACTACACCCTGGATGCCACCCACGTGCTGGTCGCCAGCACCGGCAAGGACACCAGCTTCCTGCCGTTCAACCAGCCGGCGCTGGACCTGAGCGAATTCGCCGTGGCCGGCCGTGACAATGCCTGGTTCGACGTCTACGCCTGGTCCGGCCGCGACCTGTACCGCCCGGGCGAGACCGTGCGCCTGTCCGCCCTGCTGCGCGACAACGACGGCAAGCCGGTCAAGGCGCAACCGGTATTCCTGCGGCTGAAGCAGCCCGACGGCAAGACCTTCCGCGAGACCCGCCTGCAGCCGGGCGACCAGGGCTACATCAACTTCGAGCAGGTCATTCCCGCCGAGGCGCCGACCGGGCGCTGGCAGGTCGAGTTCCGCACCGACCCGGCCAGCAAGGAAGCGATCCAGGGCATGACCCTGCGCATCGAGGAATTCCTGCCGGAACGCATGAAGCTGGACCTGGACAGCGCGCAGAAGACGCTGAAGCCGGGTGAGGACCTGCGCCTGCAGGCCAATGGTGCCTATCTGTACGGGGCACCGGCCAATGGCAACCGCTTCACGGCACGTATGGCGGTGGCCGCCGAGCAGAAGCCGGTGGAGGGCCTGCCGGGCTATTTCTTCGGTGACCCGACCCTGCAGCTGCCGCGCGAGGCCAAGGACGTGATCGATACCACGCTGCCGGGCAACGGCCAGCTGCGTGAGGACGTCGCGTTGCCGGAAGAGGCAGCCAAGGCCAAGGCGCCGATTGCCGTAGTGCTGTCCGGCAGCCTGTATGAAACCGGTGGCCGCACGGTCACCCGTACCCTGAAGCGGGTGATGTGGCCGGCCAACGCCCTGGTCGGTGTACGCCCGCTGTTCAACCCGGAGGACGGTGCCGATTCCAACGGCAACGCGCGCTTCGAATTGATGCGCGTGGATGCTGCTGGTACGCCGCAGCCGGCCAAGGGCTTGAAGATCACTCTGGTGCGCGAGCTGCGCGACTACCACTGGACCTTCAACGACAACCGCTGGGACTACGATTTCACCCGCCGTTTCGAGAACAAGGAAACCCGCACCGTCGATGCCGGCAGCAGTGCGGTCGCCTTCGATTTCCCGGTGGAGTGGGGCGAGTACCGGGTGGACGTGTTCGACCCGTCCACCGGCCTGACCAGCCGTTACCCGTTCCGCGCCGGCTGGAGCTGGGGTGATGACAACCGCGGCCTGGACGCGCGCCCGGACAAGATCAAGCTGGGCCTGGACAAGACCGGCTACAAGGCAGGCGACACGCTTGAGGTGACGGTGACCCCGCCGCACGCCGGCAAGGGCATCCTGATGGTCGAGACCGACCGCATGCTGTACGTGCAGGACATCGACGCCAAGCCGGGTTCGACCTTCAAGATTCCGGTCACCGCTGACTGGGAGCGCCACGACGTCTACATCACCGCGCTGGTGTTCCGCGGCGGCAGTGCGCCGAGCAAGATCACCCCGGCCCGTGCGGTGGGCGTGGTGCACGTGCCGATGGACCGCAAGGGGCGCACCGTGGCCGTCGGCCTGGCAGCGCCCAAGCAGATGCGACCGGAACAGGACCTGCCGGTGACGGTCAGCGCACCGCAGCTGGCCGGCAAAATGGCGCACGTCACGGTCTCGGCGGTGGACGTGGGCATCCTCAACATCACCCGCTTCCCGGTGCCCGATGCCGGTGCGCACTTCTTCGCCCAGCGTCGCCTCGGCATCGATGCCTACGACATCTACAGCCGGGTGATCGAGAGCTTTGACGGCGGCGCCGGCAAGCTGAAGTTCGGTGGCGACATGGCGCTGCAGGCGTTGCCGCAGGCCAAGCGCCCGACCGCGCGCGTGCAGACCGTGGACCTGTTCTCTGGCCCGGTGCAGCTCGATGCCAAGGGCATCGCCCGCATCCGCCTGAAGGTGCCGGACTTCAACGGCACCCTGCGGGTGTCGGCACTGGTCTACAGCGATGACCAGTACGGCAAGCGCGACGTGGAAACCGTGGTGCGTGCGCCGATCCTCGCCGAAGCCAGCATGCCGCGCGTGCTCGCTCCGGGCGACCGCAGCACCGTGACCCTGGATGTGCAGAACTTCACCGGCAAGCCGGGCCAGTTCAACGTGAAGGTGGAAAGCGAGGGCCCGCTGAACCTGGGCGAAGGCAGCCGCAGCGTGCAGTTGAATGCCGACGCCAAGACCACGTTGAGCTTCCCGCTTTCGGCACGCGAGGGCCACAGCGTGGCCAAGGTGCGGGTGCGGGTGGACGGCAACGGCTTCAAGGCCGATCGCCGTTACGACCTGCCGGTGCGTGCGGCGTGGCCGCAGGTGCTGCGTTCGCAGGTGCGCACGCTTGATCCGTTGGCCGCGGTCAGCCTCGATAACAGCCTGACCGATGGCCTGATGGCCGAGTCGGTGAATGCCCGCCTGCTGGTCAGCCCGCTGCCGCCGATCCCGTTCGCCAGTGCGCTGCAGGGTGCATTGAACTACCCGTATGGCTGTGCCGAGCAGACCACCAGCAAGGGCTACGCCGCGCTGATCCTGGACCAGGCAACATCGTCGATGCTCGGTGCCGACGGGCTGGATGCCAAGACCCGCCGCGAGCGCATGGAAGGTGCGTTTGGCCGCCTGGCGTCGATGCAGGTGGCCAATGGCAACTTCTCGATGTGGGGTGACGACGGCTACGTGAACCCGTGGCTGACCCCGTACATCACCGAGTTCCTGCTCGATGCCAAGGACGCCGGCTTCGCCGTGCCCGACAACGTGCTGCAGAAGGCACTCAACCGCCTCAGCGAGGATCTGCTGTCCGGTGGCAACCAGTTCTATGGCCAGGACGACCGCGAGAAACTGAAGTTCGCCAACCAGGCGTACTCGGGCTACGTGCTGGCCAGGGTCAACCGTGCGCCGCTGGGTACCCTGCGCACGCTGTACGACAACGAGCGCAGCAAGGCGGTCGGCGGCCTGTCGCTGGTCCACCTGGGCGTGGCGCTGTCGTTGCAGGGCGATGCCAAGCGCGGCCAGGCCGCGCTGGCGGCGGCCTTCGCCAAGTCCAGCAGCGAACGCCCGTCGTACTTCGGCGACTACGGCAGTGCGATCCGTGATGACGCGCTGATGATCGCGCTGACCCACGAAAACAAGCTGGCCAAGCCGGCCTGGGATGCACGTGCGGTTGACCTCGGCCGCGGCCTGGATGCGCGCCGCAATGCCGGCTGGATGTGGCTGAGTACGCAGGAACAGGTGGCGATTGCCCGCCTTGGCAAGGCGCTTGCTGCCAACCAGAAGGCGCTGGTGGCCGGTGAACTGGTGATCGGTGGCAACACCGAAGCCATCGGCGAACGCAAGCTGTTCGGCCGCAACTTCAGTGCAAATGAACTCGCCAGCGGCGTGCGCTTCACCCCGCAGGGCCAGCCGCCGATGTTCGCCAGCATCGACGTGGCCGGTATCCCGCGCAGCGCGCCGGCACCGGATAACAGCGTGCTGGGCGTCGAGCGCAGCTACTACGGCACCGATGGCAAGCCGTGGTCGCCGCGGCCGCTGAAGGAAGGCGAAGCCCTGATCGTGCGCGTCACCGTCACCGCTGACACCACGATGCCCGATGCACTGCTGACCGACCTGCTGCCGGCCGGCCTGGAGATCGAGAACTTCAACCTGGGCGATGCCAAGCAGTGGGCCGACGTGGTGGTCGATGGCATCACCATCAGCGACCGGGGTGAAGCCGCCGATACCAAGCACGAGGAATTCCGCGACGACCGCTACGTGGCCGCGCTGAATCTCTCGCGTGGCAGCAAGGCCAACGTGTTCTACCTGGTGCGCGCGGTGACCCCGGGTACCTACTCGGTGCCGCCGCCGCTGGTGGAGGACATGTACCGGCCGCAGCTGCGCGGCGTCGGCCGCAGCAACCCGACCACGATCACGGTGGTACAGCCTTGATCCCACGGATGGGCCGCGACGGCGCGGCCCGTCCAGCTGGCAAGCTCCAATGCGGCACGCTGCAATGACGAACACGATGACGACCCGGCGGGCGGCCCTGCGCCGCCGGCTGCAGCCGCTGTGGCCGTGGCTGCGCTTTGGTACGGCGGCCACGCTGGCACTGCTGCTGGTGCTGGATTTCGCCTTCCCGCCGCCGCTGCCGAAGCAACGCGATACCAGCACCCTGGTGGTGGCTGCCGATGGCACGCCGCTGCGTGCGTTCGCCGACGCCGAGGGCGTGTGGCGTTATCCGGCATCGACCGACAGCGTCTCGCCGCTGTACCTGCAGGCGCTGCTGACCTACGAAGACCGCTGGTTCTGGCGCCATCCGGGCATCAACCCGCTGGCGATCCTGCGTGCCAGTGGCCAGCTGCTGCGCGGTGGTCGCATCGTGTCCGGTGGTTCGACCCTGACCATGCAGGTCGCACGCATCCTCGATCCGCATACGCGCACGCCCTGGGGCAAGCTCAAGCAGATGCTGCGCGCGGTGCAGCTGGAAGTGCACCTGAGCAAGCAGCAGATCCTGGCCCTGTACCTGGAACGCGCACCCTACGGCGGCACCATCGAGGGCGTGGAAGCGGCCAGCTGGGCCTACCTGGGCAAGCCGGCGGCGCAGCTGTCGCATGCCGAGGCGGCGTTGCTGGCGGTGCTGCCACAGGCGCCGAGCCGGCTGCGCCCGGACCGCCATCCGGAAGCGGCGCAGAAGGCGCGCGACAAGGTGCTGTCACGCATGGCCGAGCTGGGCGCGTGGACAGCGGAAGAAGTGGAAGATGCGCGCATCGAGAACGTGGTCGCACGCTCGCTGCGGCCGCCGCTGCATGCCGCGTTGCTGGCACAGCGCCTGCACTCGGCGCATCCGGGCCAGGCACGCATCCAGAGCAGTATCGACATCGGCCTGCAGCGCACCCTGGAAGAACGCGTGGCCAGCTACTTCTCCACGCTGCCCGAGCGCACCTCGGCGGCCCTGCTGGTGGTCGACAACCAGACCCTGCAGGCGCGTGCCTATGTCGGCACGCTGGCGTTCGGTGACCGCCAGCGGCTTGGCCACGTGGACATGGTGCAGGCCTGGCGCTCGCCTGGGTCCACGCTCAAGCCGTTCCTGTATGCAGTGGCGCTGGACGATGGCCTGATCCATTCGGAAAGCCTGCTGGTCGATGCGCCGCAGAGTTTCGGCAGCTACCGCCCCGGCAACTTCGACATGGCCTTCAATGGGCCGATCGGCGCCTCCAGCGCGCTGCGGCTGTCACTCAACGTGCCCTCGGTGGACCTGCTGCAGCGGGTCGGTCCGGCGCGCTTTGCTGCGCGCCTGTCGCACTCCGGCATCCAGCTGCGCTTCCCGCCGGGCAGCACGCCCAATCTGTCGCTGATCCTGGGCGGCACCGGTGCGCGGCTGGAAGATCTGGTCGGTGCGTTCGCCGCGCTCAACCGCAACGGCATCGCTGGGCGCGTGCGCTACACCGATGACGAACCGATGATCGAGCGTCGCCTGGCCTCGCCGGGCGCCAGCTGGATCGTGCGCGAGATGCTGGAATCGAATCCGCGGCCGGGGTATAGCGTCGGGACGTTCGATGTCGGTGGCCGCCCGCGCGTGGCGTGGAAGACCGGCACCAGTTACGGGTACCGCGATGCGTGGGCGATCGGCAGCACCCGCCACTACACCGTGGGCGTGTGGGTGGGTCGGCCGGACGGCACACCGCTACCGGGCCAGTACGGCGCGGTGACCGCGCTGCCGCTGATGTTCGAGGTGGTGGACAGCCTGCCGCGCCAGCGCGGTGACTCGGCCGCTGCGCCGATGCCGGCCAGCGTCAGCCAGGAAGACATCTGCTGGCCGACTGGTGAGCGTGCCGAAGGCCTGCCTGCTGCGCTCTGCCAGCGGCTGATGCCAGCCTATCTGCTGGAAGGCGCGGCACCACCGACCTTCCCCGAACGCGACGCACGGCGCTGGCAACCGGGTCGGCAGCGCTACCTTGCCGATGCGCGTACCGGTCTGCGCGTGTCAGCCGATTGCCGCTTGCCGCACGAAGAAGTCGCGCGCGAGATCGCGCGCTGGCCAGCGTTGCTGTCGCCGTGGCTGTCCAAGGCCACGCGCGAAGCCTCGCAGCTGCCGGCGCTGTCGCCGGACTGCCGTGATGATGGCCGCGAGGCCAGCGTTGCGCTGCACATCGATGGTCTCAACGATGGCGCCACGCTGGCGCGCGCGCCGAATTCGGAACATGGCGTACGCCTGCAGCTGCGCGCGCTGGGCAGCGAGCAGGCGGTGGACTGGTTGCTCGATGGACGCTGGATCGCACAGACGCGCGGTGCGCAGCTGATGCAGCGCGAGTTCGCCGAGCCGGGCGCGCACACCTTGACCGCGCTGGCGGCAGATGGCGCGTGGACACAGATAAGGTTCAACGTCCTGCGGTAGGTGCCAACCTTGGTTGGCACGCGATGAATGCGCCCACCAGGGTGGGCATCTGCCAAGGCGTATGCGGGGCCGCTATTCCCCGATCCACCCATCCAGCAGGTCGGCGAACTCGTCGGCGTGCTCTTCTTCCTGCGCCAGGATCTCTTCAAGGATGCGCTTGGTGGTGGTATCGCGGTCACCGATGAAGTTGATCATCTCGCGATAGCTGTCGATGGCGATGCGCTCGGCCACCAGGTTCTCGCGCACCATGTCGCGCAGGTCGCTGCCTTCCTTGTATTCGGCGTGCGAACGCGCGGTCAGCGTATCCGGGTTGAGATCCGGCTCGCCGCCCAGCTGGACGATGCGCTCGGCCAGCTTGCCGGCATGCGCCTGTTCCTGCTGTGCATGTTCCAGGAACTCGGCCTTGACCGCGTCGGCCAGCATGCCCTTGGCCATGAAGTAGTGCCGGTAGTAGCGCAGAACGCAGACGTACTCGGTGGCCAGTGCGTCGTTGAGCAGCTTGATCACCACCTCGCGGTCAGCGCTGTAGCTGTCTGTGATCGCGCCGTCTTCGAGGTTGCGCCGGGCGCGTTCGCGCAGGGTCGCGCGATCGCTGATGCCAGGAACGTTCGCGGCGGGCTTGCTGGCTTTGGCTGGCTTGCTGGACATGGCTGGCCGTTTCCTTCTGCGGTGGGGAATCAGGTGGGGAGATGCTCCAGCACGTATTCGGCCGAAGACACTTCGAACTGGCCGGGCTGTTCAACCCATGCCTCTCGAACTACGCCGTCGTCGACGTACAGGGCAAAACGAAGCGAGCGGATTCCCATGCCCGACGCGCTCGCATCAAGCTCCAGACCCAGGGCGCGGGTCAGCTCGGCATTGCCGTCGGACAGCATCAGAAGGCCGTCGGGCACGCTCTGGTCGGCGGCCCAGGCCTTCATCACGAACGGGTCGTTGACGGCCATGCAGTAGACGTCGATGCCGCGCTGGCGGAAGGCCTCGAACTTTTCGACGTAGCCGGGAAGGTGACGTGCCGAGCATGTCGGGGTGAACGCGCCGGGCACGGCGAACAGCACCACCTTGCGCGCATCGAACATCGAATGCGTATCAAGCGTTTCAATGCCCTCGCGGATGCGCTTGAGGGTCACTTCCGGAATGCGGTCGCCGACATGGATGGTCATGGGAACTCCTTGCTGGGGCAGGCTAGTGGGCCGGATGGGACAGGGGCGTCAAGACATTGGAAACCCGGTGTGCAGGCCCCATCTTCCGGCTTTGTGGCAGGGGCTTCCAGCCACAGCGTGGCGCACGGGGATGGCAGCCGCATTGCGCAGGATCAGTCGGCCTCACCGGGGCCGCACGAGGGGCGGCGTAGCCTCGCAGGCGCGTAGAATGAACCCGGGGCGGCGCCACCGGCGCGGCCGAAGCGAATCGAGGTAGCTGGATGGAATTCAAGGATTACTACGCCACCCTGGGGGTGGAACCGAGCGCGGGCGAGGCGGAGATCAAGACCGCCTACCGCCGGCTGGCACGCAAGTACCACCCGGACGTCAGCAAGGAGGCTGGGGCCGAAGACAAGTTCAAGGCGGTCAACGAGGCCTACGAGGCGCTGCGTGATCCGGAAAAGCGCGCGGCCTACGACCAGCTGCGCGCGCAGGGCTATCGCCCGGGCGAGGAGTTCAACGTGCCGCCGAACTACGGCGGCGCCGGTGGTTTCAATTTCGAGGAAGTGTTCGGTGGCGGCGGCCCCAACGGCGGCTTCAGCGACTTCTTCGAAAGCCTGTTCGCGCGCCAGCGCGGTGGAGCGGGCGCGGGGGCCGGTCCGGGCTTCAGCAGCCAGGGCCATGCGCCCAACCGCGATACCCGCGCCAAGCTGTCGGTGCCACTGGAAGCGGCCTACAGCGGCGACAGCCTGCGCATCACCGTCAACGGCAAGCAGCTGGACGTGCGCGTGCCCAAGGGCATCCGCCCGGGCCAGGTGATCCGCCTGGCAGGGCAGGGCAACCATGGCGGCAACCTGCTGCTGGAAGTGGAATACGCCGCCCACCCGCAGTTCGAGGTCGATGGCCGCAACATCCTCTATACGCTGCCGCTCACGCCGTGGCAGGCCGCGCTGGGCACCAGCATCAGCGTGCCGACCCTGGGCGGCGCGGTGGAACTGAAGATTCCGGCCGATTCCGATGCCGGCCGCAAGCTGCGCCTGCGCGGGCGTGGCCTGCCGGGCAACCCGGATGGCGACCAGATCGTCGAGATCGAGATCGTGGCCCCGGCTGCGACCGACGAGGCGCAGAAGAAGGCGTACCGCAATCTGGCCAAGGCGTTCGGCGAGACCATTTGAAGGTACTGCCGGCCGCTGGCCGGCAACTTCATTGCCCTGGACGGTGATGCGTGGTTGCCGGCCAGCGGCCGGCACTACCGCGCGCGTCTCAGCCCTGGCCCGCGAACACGCGCTCCAGCACCTCGGACAGCTCGTCTTCCGAGAACGGCTTGGTGATGTAGGCCTTGGCGCCCTGGCGCATGCCCCACATGCGGTCGGTGTCCTGGTCCTTGGTGGTCACCAGGATCACCGGGATATGCCGGGTCGCCTCGTCGCGGGCGAGGGTACGGGTGGCCTGGAAGCCGTTGAGGTTGGGCATCACCACGTCCATCAGGACCAGGTCGGGCAGCTCGGCCTTGGCGGTTTCGACCCCGGCGGCGCCATCAGTGGCGGTCAGGATCTGGTGCCCGAGCTTCTCGACGATGCGCTGTATCCCCAACAGCTGCGACGGTGAGTCGTCGACGATCAGAATGCGTGCCATGTTGTTCCCCATGTAATGCCCGCAGTGTAGTGCGGGCCCATTACCGGCGGGAGGGCCGCGTCTGCCGTCCGTCGCCTGCCTGCGACGTTCAGTCGATCCGCACCACGGTGCGACCCAGCGAACCGCCCGCCAGCATCCGTTCGAACACGGCAGGAAGGCCATCGAGGCCGACTTCGGCGGTGCAGATGCGGTCCAGGTGCTGCGGCTTCCAGTCACTCCCCAGCCGCGACCACACTTCCTCACGCAGTCCGCGTGGCGCATTGGCCGAGGACACGCCCAGCAGCGAGACACCGCGCAGGATGAACGGCATCACCGTCATGTCCAGCGTCGGACTGGCTGCCAGGCCGGCACTGACCACGCTGCCGTAGGGCACGGTCTGCGCCAGCAGGCTGGCCAGCATGTCGCCTCCGGCATTATCGAGGCCACCCCCGAAGCGGGCCGACTGCAGCGCGCCGGTGTCGGCCAGCGCGTCGCGCGGCAGTACCTCGGTGGCGCCGATGCTGCGCAGGAATCCTGCCTGGTCCGGCTTGCCGCTGACCGCGTGCACGCTGTAGCCGGCACGGCTGAAGATGGACAGCGCCAGCGCACCGACACCGCCGCTGGCACCGGTGACCGCCAGCGGGCCGAGTTCCGGGGTCTGGCGGTTGTCCTGCATGCGCAGCAGGGCCAGCGCCGCAGTGAAGCCGGCGGTGCCCAGCACCATCGCCTCGCGTGGGGTCAGCCCGGCAGGCTGGGCGATCACCGCGCGCGATTCCAGCCGCACGTACTGGCTGTAGCCGCCGTCGCGGGTCTCGCTGAGGCCGCAGCCGGTGGCCAGCACCGCGTCGCCTTCACGCCAGTCCGGGTCGGTGCTGGCGACCACGGTGCCGGCCACATCGATGCCGCCCACCAGCGGGAAGCGGCGCAGGATCTTCCCTTTTCCAGTACCGGCCAGCGCGTCCTTGTAGTTGACCGAGGACCAGTGGGCGCGGATCAGCACCTGGCCGGGGTTGAGGTCGTCGACCCCGAGCCGGACCAGGCCGCTGCGGTAGCCGGCGTCGTCGTTTTCGATGCGGAAGGCGGTGAACGGGGTGGTGGGGGCCATCGGCGTTGCCTGACTTCGAGGAAAACGCCACCTTACCCCGTTGCCCCCCTTTCGATCCTGCCGATCCGCCCCATCTTGTATGATCGGTGATGGTTTCACGGCTGGCGGTGCGGGAAGGGCCCGCGCCGCAGCCCAAATCTTGATGGAGCGTGCATGGCCTGGAATACACCCGGCGGCAACAAGGGCGGACAAGGCCCCGAGGACAATCGACGCGGGCCGTTCGGGTCACGCGGCGGTGGCAATGGTGGTGGCTGGGGCGGTTTGCCCGGGCCGCTGAAGGACCTGTTCGACGGCGGCATCGTGCGTTGGGTGGTGGCAGCCGTGGTGCTGCTGGTGCTGTTCTCCAGCTTCCAGCTGATCGGCGAACAGCAGCGTGGCGTGGTGCTGCGCTTCGGCCAGTTCTCGCGCATCCTGCAGCCCGGCCCGAACTTCAAGCTGCCGTGGCCGATCGAATCGGTCACCAAGGTCAACGCCACCGAGATCAAGACGTTCTCGATCCAGGTGCCGGTGCTGACCCGCGACGAGAACATCGTCAACGTCTCGCTGAACGTCCAGTACCGCATCGACGACCCGCAGCAGTACCTGTTCGGCACCGTCGATGCCAACCAGGTGCTGGAGCAGTCGGCGCAGAGCGCCGTACGCGAGGAAGTCGGCCGCGCCGATCTCAACGCCGTGCTGAACAACCGTGGCCCGCTGGCCGTGGCCGCCGAGGAGCGCCTGCAGGCGCTGCTGAAGGCGTTCAAGACCGGCCTGACCGTGACCGGCCTGACCCTGCAGGATGCCCGTCCGCCGGAAGAAGTGAAGCCGGCCTTCGACGAGGTCAACGGTGCCCAGCAGGTCAAGGAACGCCTGATCAACGAAGCCCAGGCCTACGCCGCCAAGGTCGTGCCGGAAGCCCGGGGCCAGGCCTCGCGCGCCCGTACCACCGCTGAAGGCTACAAGCAGGCCGTGGTGTCCAAGGCCGAGGGTGACGCGCAGCGCTTCAGCCTGTTGCAGGCCCAGTACAAGGACGCCCCGGAAGTGACCCGCAAGCGCCTGTGGCTGGAGACCGTGCAGCAGGTACTGAGCGAGAACCGCAAGGTGATCGGTGGCGATGGCCGCCAGCTGATCTACGTGCCGATGACCGGCGATACCCGTCCGAGCACGTCGGCTCCGGCCGCAGTGGCCAACCCGGACGTGGTGATGCCGTCGCTGCCGGGTGCAGCGGCGGAAGCTTCCCGTGATCCGGGCCGGCCGGTGGGCCGCCCGACCGGGCGACCGAGCGGCCGTGAGGAGGGCAGCCGATGAAGAGTCCTATCTGGATCGCCGTGATCGTGGCGGTGGTGCTGGGCCTGCTCGGCTCGGTGTACGTGGTCCGTGAGGACCAGACCGCCATGGTGCTGAACCTGGGCAAGGTGGTGCGTTCGGACATCAAGCCGGGCCTGCACTTCAAGGTGCCGGTGGTGGAAACGGTGAAGGTCTTCGACCGCCGCTTCCAGGTGCTCGACACCGCACCGGCGCGCTACTTCACCGCCGAGCAGAAGGACGTCAGCGTCGACTTCTTCGCCATCGGCTACATCTCCAACGTGGGTGACTACTTCCGTGCCACCGGCGGCGATCCGCGCATCGCCAACGCCCGCCTGGCACCGATCATCACCGACTCGCTGCGCAACCAGATCAACTCGCGCACCCTGCAGCAGCTGGTCTCCGGCGACCGCAGCGAGCTGATCGCCGAGCAGCTGAAGGGGATCAACGAGGCGGTGGCCGGCCTGGGCATGCAGATGATCGACCTGCGCATCAAGCAGGTGGACCTGCCGACCGACAGCCAGGTGATCAACGATGTGTACGAGCGCATGCGTGCCCAGCGCAAGCAGGAAGCCGCAAAGCTGCGCGCGGAGGGCGAGGAGCAGTCGCTGACCATCCGCGCCCAGGCCGACCGTGACAGCACCGTGCTGATCGCCGAGGCCGAGCGTGATGCCCAGCGCCTGCGCGGTGAAGGCGATGCCGAGGCGGCGCGCATCTACGGCAAGGCCGGCTCGGCCGATCCGTCGTTCTATGCGTTCTACCGCAGCCTGGAGGCCTACCGTGGCTCCATGACCGACGGCAACGGCGTGATCGTGCTCGACAAGAACGACCCGTTCCTGCAGTACCTGAAGAACGACCGCTGAGGTCGCAGGGCAGTACCCCACGGGGCCCGGCCAAATGCCGGGCCCCGTGCTTTTTCCGGAGTCCCCCCATGAAAGATCTGTTTGCCGCTGTCTGCCTGGTCGCGGTGCTGGAAGGCCTGTTCCTGTTCGTCGCCCCGTTCGCCTGGAAGCGCATGGCCGAGCGCCTGCTGGACCTGCCCAGCCCGGCCCTGCGCAGCTTCGGTGGGCTGGTGCTGCTGGCAGGCCTGAGCCTGCTGTGGTGGGCCCGCCACTACCGCCTGCGTTCACATGCGTGGCCCGGCTCTGGTGGATGCCAACCTGGGTTGGCATTGCCGGCCAGCGGCCGGCACTACCGGGCGGAGCAGCTGACCGACCTGCTCCTGCGTGGCCAGGCTCTGGTGGATGCCAACCTTGGTTGGCATTGCCGGCCAGTGGCCGGCACGACCGGGCGGGGCGGCTGACCGGCCGGTAAAGCCACCCGTCGGAAAGGTGGCACCCGACCCCGGAAACCCGGATAATGCACAAAAGCCGGACGGGCCTCCCCGTTCGGCTTTTTCCGTGTCTGGGCCTTCCATCGCCGGCCGCTCCCCGTTTGGAGCCGCCTTGCAGGTGCTGGCCAGCCCGCCACGGTTTACCCGTCCGCGGCCCCGATGGCCGCAACAAATCGAGGAGCCCGTCATGGGTCAGTCTGTCGTAGTGTTGGGTGCCCAGTGGGGCGATGAAGGCAAGGGCAAGATCGTCGATCTGCTCACTGAGGAAATCGGCGCCGTCGTGCGCTTCCAGGGCGGCCACAACGCCGGCCACACCCTGGTCATCAACGGCAAGAAGACCGTCCTGCACCTGATCCCGTCGGGCATCCTGCGTGACGACGCGCTGTGCCTGATCGGCAACGGCGTGGTGATCTCGCCGGCCGCGCTGCAGAAGGAAATCGCCGAGCTGGAAGCCTCCGGCGTGGAAGTGCGGTCGCGCCTGAAGATCTCCCCGGCCGCGCCGCTGATCATGCCGTACCACATCGCCCTGGACCAGGCGCGCGAGCGCGCTGCCGGTGGCAAGGCGATCGGCACCACCGGCCGTGGCATCGGCCCGGCCTACGAAGACAAGGTGGCGCGTCGCGGCATCCGCATCGCCGACCTGCATTACCCGAAGCAGCTGGAAGAACTGCTGCGCACCGCGCTGGATTACCACAACTTCGTGCTGACCAAGTATCTGAACACCGATGCGGTCGACTTCCAGAAGACCTTCGACGAAGCGCTGGCCTTCGGCGAATACGTGCAGCCGATGAAGTCCGACGTGGCCGGCATCCTGCACGACCTGCGCAAGCAGGGTAAGCGCGTGCTGTTCGAAGGCGCGCAGGGCGCGCTGCTGGACATCGACCACGGCACCTACCCGTATGTCACCAGCTCCAACACCACCGTCGGTGGCGCGCTGGCCGGTTCCGGCGTCGGCGCCGATTCGATCGACTACGTGCTGGGCATCGCCAAGGCCTACGCCACCCGCGTCGGCGGTGGACCGTTCCCGACCGAGCTGGACGACGAAGTCGGCCAGGGCATCCGTGACCGCGGCGCCGAGTACGGTGCCTCGACCGGCCGTCCGCGTCGTTGCGGCTGGATGGACATCGTCGCGCTGAAGCGTGCCGTGGCCATCAACGGCATCAGCGGCCTGTGCATCACCAAGCTGGACGTGCTGGACGGCATGGAAAAGCTGAAGGTCTGCATCGCCTACGAATACAACGGCAAGCGCACCGAGTACGCGCCGCTGGACGCGCAGGGCTGGGAAGAGTGCACGCCGGTGTACCTGGAGTTCCCGGGCTGGAGCGAGAACACCCACGGAATCACCAACTGGGATGACCTGCCGCCGGCTGCGCGCGCCTACCTGCGTTCGCTGGAAGAGCTGGCCGGCTGCCCGATCAGCATCGTCTCCACCGGTCCGGACCGCGACCACACCATGGTCCTGCAGGATCCGTTTGCCTGAGGTAACGCCGGGCGCTGCCCGGCGTAGGTGACAGGAAAAGCCCCGCGCAAGCGGGGCTTTTTCGTTACTGTGTCGCCAGGGCCAGCAAGGAAGCAAAGCGATGACCAGGATGTCAGCGTGAAGGGCGAGACGGTCGTGCGGATCACTCTGTGGATGTTGTGGAGCCTGTGGGGCATCGCCTGCCTGGTACTGGTGCTGGGCGCGGCCGCCAATACCCTGGCTTCGCGCACGCAGACGGTGCCGTTGGTGCTGAGCCCTGGCGCAACCGCCCAGCTCACCGTCTACCGCCTCATCGATGATCAACTGCGGCTGCGCCTGCGCTATGCCGCAGACGGTACGGAGGCTGACCCCGAGGTGCTGCTGCGCATCGAAACTCCGACCGATCATGGAGACTTCCGCGCAGGGGAGCGTTCGGGAGTGGCCGGGCAGGGTATCAATCGTGGGCTGGCTTCGGTTGAGTCCAGCGGCCTCATGGCGTCCTACTTCGGCTATGGCCGTGGCGACGCATTGCCACGCGGCCGCTCATGGGTGCAGGTAACCGTGCTGGAGGTGGACCCGGCGCTGGCCGATCGCGCGGCCACCGTCGAGCTGCAGCCGCCACTGGACCTGTTGAAGCTGACTGACCTGGATTATGTCTGGTTGTGGCCGTTCTTCTTCTGGAAAGTGGCGGCACTGCTCCTGTTGATTCCAGGGGCTGCCTTGGCGGTGTTCACGTTCACCTTGCGGCGCTGGCAGCACCGGGCTTCGAAGCAGGCGGATTCAGCAGTGGGTACGGATTGACCGATTCCCCCTTCCACCACTGCTTCTCCGGTCCCAGCACGTGCACCTCGAAATGCAGGTGCGGGGCCTCAGCGCTGGCGTTGCCGGTACTGCCCACGTAACCGATCACCTCCCCGCGCCTGATCACCTGCTTTTCGGTCAGGCCATCGGCATAGCGCTGCAGGTGCGCGTAGTAGTAGCACCAGCGTCCGCTGGGCTCGAACTGGTAGATCGTCAAGCCGCCGCGTTTGCTGTCGAACAGTTTTTCCACCGTGCCATCAGCCACCGCGAGTACCGGCGTACCGGCATCGACCAGGATGTCGATGGCATCGTGCACGCGGCCCTCGCTGCGTGCATCGGTGAAGGTGTCGCGCAGCTGCGAGGCCGCGACGCCCTGTACCGGCAGCAGCAGACCGGACGGCGCATCCGCAGTCCGCGCGGCTGACGGTGCGGTGGCGGCGGGGGCAGGGGCCGTGTCGAGCGGCGCTACGGATCCCTTGGCCGGCGCCACAGCTGCTGCCGGTTGTGCTTCCGGCAGCGAGGCGGCTACCGGCTCGCCCGCATCGCGGCGCAGCCACCAGCCGGCCCCCAGTCCCAGCAGCACGCCCAGCACGATCAGCTGAGAAAGGCGCATCGGCTCACTCCTGCATCACCACGGGGACGGAGGTATCCACCGCATCGGCCACGCGCAGCGCATCCCAGTTGGTCATGCGCACGCAGCCATGTGACTCGGTCTTGCCGACATGGCCGGGCTCGGGCGTGCCATGCAGGCCGTAGTGTGGCTTCGACAGATCGATCCAGACCCGGCCGACTGGATTGTTCGGGCCCGGCGGCAGTGTCGCCTTCTTTTCGCCCTTGCGCGCATCCCAGAACAGCTTGGGGTTGTAGTGGAACGGCGGGTCGCGATACACGCCCAGGATCTTCCATTCGCCGATCGGCAGCGGATCGTGCTGGCTGCCGGAGGAAACCGGCACCTGAGCGATCACCTTGCCCTGCGCATCCAGCAACTGCAGGCTGGAATCGGACTTGTCGACGACCACCTTGGCCGCCTTCGGTAGCGGCGATGGTGCGATATTGGGCACCTGGATGCGGTTGCCCGCCTTGCTCAGATCCACGCCCGGATTGAGCAGCTTCAACAGCTCAGGGGATGCGTGGAAGCGTTCGCCCAGCGACTCTTCGACGTTGTTGAAGCCCAGCGATTTCAGTTTGGCCTGTGCGGCGGGGCCCTTCGGCACCGCCTGGAACGGCCCGGCGACATCCTCGCTGGTCAGCGTGTAGCTGGCCAGGGGGGTGACCGTATCAGCCTGCAGGGCCTGCCAGGTCGCGTCGTCCAGTTCACCGGTGACGGTCAGGCCGTGCGCCGCCTGGAAACCCGACACCGCGCGCCGCTGGTTGCTGCCCACTTCACCGTCGATCTGGCCGGGCGAGAAATTCGCACGGTCCAGCAGCACCTGGGCATGCAGGGCGGAACGTGCTGCGGTGTCCGGTCCGGCCTTCTCGGCGATGGGGGCGGGCAGTCCAGGGGGCGGTGCCTGCGCGAACGCCGGCGATGCCAGTAGCGAGAGAGCGAGCAGGGTGGATCGGTACACGGGTAATGGCATTGGGAACTCCAGCAGATGACGCCACCACCTTGCCTGCAGGCCGCGCCGAGCCACCGTGAAAGAGATCTGACGTCTGCATGAGCAGTCGGGTCGTTGCGCGACCGTCCCCGCGCGGGTGCCGCCGGCCACGGGCTCACCAAGGTGAATGGTGCCCACGCCATTGGCGGTTGGCGATCAAGATTGCCTGGCGGGCCGCCGATAACGCCACATCCCCCCCGTTTTGGATGTACCGATGAACTACTTGAGGAATGTCAGGGTTGCCTGGCGTCTTGGGCTGGGCTTTGGCCTGTTGCTGCTGTTGGTTGCGGCCGTGGTGGCCACCGGCGCCACCGCCAGTGTCGTGCAGAAGCGCGCGATGCAGCAGGTGGTCGATGTCAGCGTGGCCAAGGTGCGCCTGCTCTCGCAGATGCTCGATGCCAACAACCAGATGATGGTCGTTCGCCGCGAGATGCTGATCCGCCAGGGCGATGACCGTGGCCATGATGAGCAGCGCATCGCCGATCTGGTCAAGCGCTATGAGGCCAGTTGGACGGCCTACCAGGCGCTGCCCAGCGACGCCGAGGGCAAGGCCATTGCCGAGACCATCGCCGCCAAGCGTGCCATCGCGCGTCCGCTCAACAAGCAGACCAGCGAACTGATGGAGCAGGGCGACTACCCGGGCGCCGTGGCGCTGACCCTGGGCCCGGTGCAGGAAGCCGCCAACGGCTGGAACAAGGCGCTGTCCGATGGCGTGGACTTCGAAGAGAAGGAAAGCCGTGAGGCGGCCGCCGAGGCGATCCGCTTGGGCGAGCGCAGCCTGCTGCAGTTGCTGGTGCTGGGCGGCGTTGCACTGCTGGTCGGCATCGCCGCCTCGGTGATGATCGGCCGCAGCCTGACCGGCCCGCTGGCCCGCGCGGTGAACCTGGCCGAGCGCCTGTCCAGGGGCCAGCTGGATCAGGAGTTCCGCCTCGGCGGCCGTGACGAACTGACCCAGTTGGGCGAGGCGATGGCCAGCGTGCGCCAGAGTGTGCAGGCGGCGATCGGCGCGCAGCTGCAGATGGCCGAACAGCACGAGGCGGGTGCGATCCGTTACCGCATGGACGCCAGCGCCTTCCCCGGTGATTTCGGCCGCATGGTGCAGGCCACCAACAGCCTGGTCGAATCGCACGTGCAGGTGGAACTGCTGATGGCCGAAGTGATGCAGCGCTACGCCATCGGTGACCTCAGCCGCGACCTGCCGGACTACCCGGGCGAGAAGGGCACGCTGACCCGCACCCTGGCCGCAGTGAAGCAGAGCCTGATGGCGATCAACGCGCAGATCGATGCACTGGCCCGGGCCGCGCGCGCTGGTGATTTCAGCATGCGTGGCGATGCCGCTGCGTTCCAGTTCCAGTTCAAGGCGATGGTCGAGCATCTCAACGGCATGATGGCCAGTTCGCAGGCCAGCATTGCTGATGTCTCCGATGTGCTGCGTGCGATCTCGCACGGCGACCTGACTGCACGCATGGACGGCGAGTACGACGGTGTGTTCGCCCGCATGCGCGACGACGCCAACACCACCACCGCGCAGCTGACCGGCATCGTGCGTGGCATCCAGGTGGCCGCCGACAGCATCAACAACGCGGCGCAGGAACTGGCCGCCGGCAACAACGACCTGTCGCGCCGCACCGAGCAGCAGGCCGCCAACCTGGAAGAAGCCGCCGCATCGATGGAGGAACTGACCTCGACTGTGCGCCAGAATGCCGAGCTCGCTCGTCAGGCCGACAGTGAAGCGCACGCCGCCGGTGCCGCCGTACGCGAGACCGAGCAGGCGATGGCGCAGATGGCGTCGGTGATGGGTGAGATCGATCAGTCCTCGGCACGCATCTCGGAAATCTCCACCGTGATCGACGGCATCGCGTTCCAGACCAACATCCTGGCGCTGAATGCTGCGGTTGAAGCCGCGCGTGCAGGTGAGCAGGGCCGTGGTTTTGCCGTGGTCGCCAGCGAGGTACGCACGCTCGCACAGCGTGCCGGTGTCGCCGCCAAGGAGATCAAGGAGCTGATCGAAGACGCTGCTGCCAAGGTGAAGAGCGGCCTGGCGGTGACCGTTGAATCGGAAGCCGCGATCGCCCGCGTGGCCCAGGCCAGCTCGCGCACCACGCAGCTGATGAGCGACATCGCAGCGGCCAGCAAGGAACAGGCCGCCGGTATCGAGCAGGTCAACCAGGTGGTGGTGCAGATGGACCAGGTGACCCAGCAGAACGCTGCGCTGGTGGAAGAAGCCACTGCCGCCAGCCGCGCGCTGGAGGAACAGGCGCATGCGCTGACCACGTCGGTGGCGGTGTTCAAGGTGGAGCAGGGCGCGCGCATGCCCATCGTGCCTGCGCAGGCGGCGTAAGCAACCTGCGACTGGATGTTGGATGACGCCCTGCATGCGATGCCCCGCATGCAGGGCACCGCATGCACGCAACCGGTCGGTGCCGCTGGCTAGCGGCCGCGCGCGGCGCGTTCGATCAGCCAGCCGGCTGCGTACAGCAACAGCAGTGTTGGCGGAACCAGTACTGCATACGCGGTCGACCAGGGTTTGCCGTACAGCAGGCTGCCTGCGCCGATGGCATCGAGTGCAGCAGACTGCAGGGTGATGGGGAGCGACATCAGGATATAGGCCCCCTTCGGGTCCGCATCCGACTGCGCGCCGTGAACCAGCCATGCGGTCAACAGCAGGTAGACCACGCAAAGCGCAAGACCGGTCCAGCTCAGTAATCGCCGCATCTTCATCCGCACGCCTCCGTTCAACGGACGTCGAAGTGAGCCTGCAGAGGCAGGCTCACATTCCGCAGCAGATCCCTGACCACCACCTGCGCAGTCCACGTACCTTTCGGATCACTGGCCTCGGCCACGAACTTCAGGTGCAGGTTGGTCATGTACAACAGGGTTGGCGGGCCGGGCAGGGCAGCGGTGAAACAGGGAACATCGCGTTCGTCGATGCTGGTACTGCCGTCCGGGCGCAGCATGCGCAGATCGCAGTGCACCTTGGGCACGCGGTTCTCATCCAGTTGCGGGTTGGACAGGAATGTCAGCAGGAACAATTCACCGCCCGGGTGGACTTCGTCGGCCTGGGTAAAACCGGGAGTGGACTCTGGTGGGGTTTCCCACTTGGCCCGCCAGTCGGCATCGGAGGTGACCAGCAGCGATGCCGCAAAGCCACCGCTGGATTTCATGGCATCGGTCTCCGGCATCGCCTTGCCTGCCCCGTTTATCCAGCCATCGTTGGCGGAACTGTTCAGTGGCAGCATCATGACCATCATGGCCAGCGCGTAGGTCCATCGCATCAGAGGCTCTCCTTGGCAGCCGCGTCCCGCGGCAGAGCGGGCAGTATCGCTCAACCTTGACTGGCAAAGCAGCAGGAGAGCCGGAGCGAAAGTTCCGCTGCCTGCCGATGTGGGCGATGCTTGCCAGCAAAGGAGGTGACATGGGAATCGGGAGCGAGGAAAAGCCGGGCTGTGATTCAGCATCACCCACGCCGCAGCACGTGCTGATGCTGCCCGGGCTGGATGGCTCCGGCAGACTGTCGATCCCGTTTCTGTCAGCACTCCAGGCTCATGGGCTGACGACGCAGGCGATTACGCTGCCTGCGCAGGGAGGGCAGGATCACGCCACGCTGGCCCAACGGCTGTGGTCGCAGCTGCCCGGCCATCCCTTCATCCTGCTTGCCGAGTCCTTCTCGGGCCCGTTGGCGGTTGAACTGGCCACGCGACAGCCCGCCGGGCTGCGCGGACTGGTGCTTGCCGCGACCTTTGCGCGTCGGCCGTTGCCATTGCCGGCAGCCAGCGCAGCCCTGCTGACGCCGGCCTGGCCTTTGCCTCCCGTGGCGTTGCTGGCGCGCCTGCTGCTGGGGCGGTGGCGCACCCGCGACCACGTATCGATGCTGCGCGATGCGCTGGCCCGGATTCCGGCGGCCACACTGCGGCGACGCGCCGCAGCGACCCTGCGCGTCGACGTACGCGCATTGCTGCCGGCAATCGACGTGCCGACGCTGTGCCTGCACGCGTGCCATGACCGCCTGCTGTGGCCGCCCAGCGTGGCAGAACTTCAGGCCTTTTTGCCGGATGCCCGGCATGTTTCGCTGGAAGGGCCGCATCTGCTGCTGCAGGCACGCGCTGACGCATCCGCAGCCGAAGTTGCAGCGTGGATGAGGACGCTGTCGCCCTGATCGAAGGACTCAGCCGCGCGCGCGGGTACGCGCGGCCTTCTTCGCCGCCACCTTGCGCACGGTCTTCTTCGCCGCACGTGTCTTCGCCGCCTTCTTCGCTGCAGCACTGCGCGAGGCGGCTGTACCGGCCTTCTTGGCCGCTGTCTTCTTTGCGGTTTTCTTTGTGGCTGTCTTGCGAGCCGGTGCCTTCTTTGCCGCCGCCTTCCTGGCTGTCGTCTTCTTCGCAGGGGCCTTCTTCGCCGCCGTCGTCTTGGTCGTGGCCTTCTTTGTGCCCGACTTTCTGGCAGGCGCCTTCTTGGCAGCCTTCTTGGTGGTCGCCTTCTTCGTACCCTTGCGCGCGCTGCCGCTACGCTTGCCACCACCATCCTGCTTGTTCACGGTCGCCCAGGCAATGCGCTCGGCCGTGCCTTCGCTGGCACCGCGCTCGCGCTCGCTTTCCTCGATGTGCTCGGCCTGGCGCTTCTGTTTATCGGAGTATGCGGATTTGTCACCACGGGGCATGACAGTTCTCCTGTTGCTGTAGTCAGGCCAGCAGGCGCAGCTTGGGTTCGCGCGCCCACTGGCGGGTGGCGGCCGCCGCCAGGAATGCCTTGGCGTCTTCCGCTTCGACGATGCCGGCGTCGTTGCCGACCCTTGCCGCCTTCAGCAGCGTCTGGCCGCCCGCATCGCTGGCGATGGCCTTCAGGTGCGCCCACGCCTGGCTGACGAATTCGATGGCTGCACTCTCTTTCGACAAGGCCTTCGCCGCTTCCGGGCTGAGCACCACGGCTACTGCATCGAACACGGCCGACGGGGTGCCCGCCAGTTGCCCATCCGCCGCCTGCAGCGCGCCATCGCTGAGCGTGGCGCCACCCACTCTGGGGGCAACCAGCTTCACATCCGCACCTGCTTTCCTGGCTGCCTTGCTCAGGCTGGCAATGATCCGGGCATCAGAACCCTCATCGAACAGGATGCCGATGCAGCGCCCTTGCAGGGTGGGTTTGTTGCGACCGATCACCCGCACTTCGGGGGCGGGGGGCATGTCCCGCACTGGGGTAGCGGTCGGCGCCGGGTCGGGCAGTGCAGGCAACGCAAGACCATCGGCCACGCGCTGCGCCAGTGAGTCATCGATGTTGCGCAGGTGGCTGACGGTGCGTACCCGCACCTTCAGCGTTTCCACCTTGGACAACTCGAACACCAGCGCCGATGCCAGGTGCGCCTGCTCCGGCTTTTCGAGGCTGCGGAAAAACATGCGGGCCTGGCTGTAGTGGTCGGCGAAACTCTCCGCGCGGGTGCGACCCTTGCGGCCATCGTCGGCGCTGGCATGGCTGCGGAATCCGGCAGGCGTCTCGCGCGGGGTGTCCTCCTGCAGCGAACTGGGATCGTAGGCCACCCGGCCCTTGGGAACCTGCATCTGCATGTGGCCGTCGCGCTGATGATTGGCAAACGGGCACTTGGGCGCATTCACCGGGATCTGGTGGAAGTTCGGGCCGCCCAGGCGCAGCAGCTGGGTGTCCAGGTAGGAGAACAGGCGCCCCTGCAGCAGCGGGTCGTTGCTGAAGTCGATGCCCGGTGGCACGTTGGCCGGGCAGAAAGCCACCTGCTCGGTCTCGGCGAAGAAGTTGTCCGGCCAGCGGTCCAGCACCATGCGCCCGATGACCTGCAACGGCACCAGCGATTCGGGAATGATCTTGGTCGGGTCCAGATGATCGAACGGGAATGCGTCGGCGTCTTCTTCGGTGAACAACTGCACCGCCAGTTCCCATTCCGGGAAGTCGCCGCGCTGGATGGCCTCGAACAGGTCACGGCGATGGAAGTCATTGTCGGCCGACTGCAGCTTCAGCGCTTCGTCCCAGACCGTGGACTGGATACCCAGCTTGGGCCGCCAGTGGAACTTGACGAACGTTGACTCGCCGGCCTCGTTCAGCAGGCGGAAGCTGTGCACACCGAAGCCTTCGATCATCCGCAGCGAACGCGGTATGGCGCGGTCGCTCATCGCCCACATGATCATGTGCATCGATTCGGGCATCAGCGAAATGAAGTCCCAGAACGTGTCATGGGCCGACGCGGCCTGCGGGAAGGCACGGTCCGGTTCCATCTTCACCGCGTGCACCAGGTCCGGGAATTTCATGGCGTCCTGGATGAAGAACACCGGGATGTTGTTGCCGACCAGGTCCCAGTTGCCCTCCCTGGTATAGAACTTCACCGCGAAGCCGCGCACGTCGCGCGGGGTGTCCACTGAACCTGCGCCACCGGCCACGGTCGAGAAGCGGGTGAACACGGGTGTCTTCACGCCAACCTCGGTCAGGATGCGCGCGCGGGTATGCTCCTTCAGTGATCGGGTCAACTCGAAGTAGCCATGCGCAGCGCTGCCGCGGGCGTGCACGATGCGCTCGGGAATGCGCTCATGGTCGAAGTGGGTGATCTTCTCGCGCAGGATGAAGTCCTCCAGCAGCGTAGGCCCCCGAGGTCCCTGCCGCAGGGAGTTCTGGTTGTCTGCCACCGGGATGCCCTGATCGGTGGTCATCGCCGGATGACTGCCCCCGGCCTGCTGGTGCAGTTCATCGCCGCTGCCGCGGTGGTGGTTCTCGGCGTGGGTGGTTGCGCGCTTGCCGGTCGGCTTGCTGGCGGCCATTGACGTTGGCTCCGGATGCTCAAAGAGAACCACGACACTGGAACCGGGCCCGTTAAACCGAGGTCCGGCAAAGGTGAACGTACAGGCAAAAGCAGGCTCGGGTATGCTTGCTCCATGCGAGTCGAGCCCGCCGACATCGAAGCCCTGTTCGACGCCATCCCGGATGTGCTGTTCTTCATCAAGGACCTTCAGGGGCGTTACACCCACGTCAACCAGACCATGCTGCGGCGGCTGGGCCTGCGCGCCCGCAAGGACGTGATCGGGCGTACCGCGGCGGAGATCTACCCGACCGGGCTGAGCGCCGACTACGTGGACCAGGACGCCCGCGTGCTGGCCGGTGAGGTGATCGAGAACCTGATGGAGCTGCACCTGTTCGCCAACCGCGAACCGGGCTGGTGCCTGACCTGCAAGCGTCCGCTGGTGGTCGATGGAGCCATCGAGGGCCTGATCGGCATTTCCCGCGACCTTGGCCAGAAGGACAGTCTGGGTACCCAGTACGAGCAGCTGCGGCTGGCGCTGGCCCACCTCAACGCGCACTACGCCGAGAACGTGCGCATGCAGACCCTGCTGGACATCACCGGTTTTTCGCTGTCCAAGCTGGAGCGCAGCTTCCGCAAGGTGTTCCAGATGACCCCGCAGCAGGTGCTGACCCGGCTGCGGATCCAGATGGCCATGCACCTGCTGCACGGTGACGAGAGCATCGCCAGCATCGGCCAGGCCTGCGGTTTCAGCGACCAGAGCGCCTTTACCCGCAAGTTCAAGGCTGAAACCGGTTTCTCGCCGCGTGCCTACCGCGCCCGTATTGGTGGCAGTGTCGGAGAGCCGGCACTGGCCTGAGCCGCCTGCTGCGCTGTGCCTATCCCCGCGGGCATGGGACAGGGTAAGGTGTCGCCCCTGTAGCCCGCCGCCAGCCCTGCCGATGCCCAACTCGATTCCGACCGCTTCACCGTCCCGCCTCGGACATTCGCTCAAGCCCCGCCAGCTGATCATGATGGGCCTGGGCAGCGCCATCGGCGCCGGCCTGTTCCTCGGCTCGGGCGTGGGTGTGCAGGCGGCCGGTCCGGCGGTCCTGGTGTCGTATCTGGTCGCCGGCGCGCTGGTGATCATCGTGATGAACGCTCTGGGCGAAATGGCGGCGGCCAAACCGACCAGCGGCGCGTTCTCGGTCTATGCCGCCGATGCCATGGGCGCCACCGCCGGTGCCACCGTCGGCTGGTTGTGGTGGGTGCAGCTTGTGATCGTGATCGCCGCCGAGGCGGTGGGAGCGGCCGGTCTGCTGGCCACCGTCTGGCCAGCAGTACCTGTACCGATGGCGGCGCTGGCCTTCATGCTGTTCTTCACCGCGATCAACCTGCTCGGGGTGAAGAACTTCGGCGAGTTCGAATTCTGGTTCGCCATCCTCAAGGTGGCGGCGATCCTGGCCTTCATCGCCATCGGCGTGGCGCTGCTGATGGGCTGGCTGCCGCAGGTGACCTCGCCGGGCCTGAGCAACTTCACCGAGCATGGTGGCTTCGCGCCGAAGGGCCTGGCCGGTATTGGCGCTGCACTGCTGGTTGTCGTTTTTGCCTTCGGTGGCACCGAGATCGTGGCCGTTGCGGCGGCGGAGACCGAAGATCCGGAACGCAGCATCGCCCGTGCCATCCGCACCGTGGCGTGGCGCATCCTGGTGTTCTATATCGGCTCGCTGAGCGTGATCATCGCCGTCGTACCGTGGACCAGCGAAGCGCTGAAGTCGCCGTTTGCCGCCGTGCTGGATATCGCCCGCATCCCGGGCGCGGGCACCGCCATCACCCTGATCGCGGTGATCGCGCTGCTGTCGGCGCTCAATGCCAACCTCTACGGCGCCTCGCGCATGATGTATTCGCTGGCGCAGCGTCGTGAAGCGCCGGCCGTGCTGGGCTGGACCGATCCGCGCCAGGTGCCGGTGATTGCCGTGCTGGCCAGCGTGCTGTTCGGTTTCGCCGCCACGGTGATGGAGCTGCTGTTCCCGGACCGGGTGCTGCCGGTGCTGCTGAACATCGTCGGTTCCACCTGCCTGCTGGTGTGGACGCTGTCGCTGGTGTCGCAGCTGGTGCTGCGCCGCCGCGCGGATCGCCTGGGTACCCGGCTGCCGTTCCGCATGGCCGGCTTCCCGTGGCTGACCTGCTGCGCGCTGGCGATCCTGGCACTGATCTTCGGCCTGCTGCTGAGCGAGTCGCACACCCGCCTGCAGTTCCTGTCGATGGTGGCGCTGACCGCCACCATCGCCGCCGGCAGCGCCATCGCGCGGCGCATGCGCGAGGCGTGACTGAAGCTGCCGGCCAGCGGCCGGCACTACCACGGAGGCTGCACATCCGCCGTGCCATCCTGATCGTGTGGGCCGTCATCGGCCCGTCGACCGGGAGTACCGCATGCTGCGCAGTCGCCCCTTCCTGATGTTTACCGGCCAGGCCGAGGCCGCCCTGGCCCTGTACGCCGAGGCCTTCGCCGATTTCCGCCTGCTGGCAATGCAGCGCCATCCGGACGGCGCCGGTGCCGGCGTGCCCGGGCAGGTCCGACAGGCCATCTTCCTGCTCGGTGGCACCCACTACCTGTGCTTTGACAGCCTGGACGTGCACGATTTCACCTTCAGCCGGTCGATCTCGCTGTTCGTCGAGTGCTCCGGCGCCGAGCAGTTCGAGCGCGCCGCGCGCGTGCTGGGCGAGGGCGGCCACTGGCTGATGCCGGTGGGCGACTATGACTTCAGCAACCGCTACGGCTGGGTGCAGGATCGCTTCGGCGTGTCGTGGCAGTTGAGCCTGGGGCAGATGCCGGACCCGTGATCGGGATTACCGTGGGTGTGGACCCTGGTCCACCCGCCCTCATGAAAACGGCCCGCTTGCGCGGGCCGTTCTCTTTACCGATGCCGCGAGGAATCAAGCCTCGACTTCATCATCCTTGTAGGCATCGACCGGGATGCAGGCGCACATCACGTTCTTGTCGCCGTACACGTTGTCGACGCGCGCCACCGGCGGCCAGTACTTGCTCTGCTTCAGGCTGGCCAGCGGGAAGGCAGCCAGTTCGCGCGGGTAGGCGTGGGTCCACTCGCTGGCGGTCACCGCGGTGGCGGTGTGCGGCGCGTTCTTCAGCGGGTTGTCCTCGCGGTCCAGGCGGCCGTCTTCGATCGCGGTGATCTCCTCGCGGATCTGGATCATCGCGTCGATGAAGCGGTCCAGCTCGTGCAGCGATTCGCTCTCGGTCGGTTCGACCATCAGCGTGCCGGCCACCGGGAAGCTCAGGGTCGGGGCGTGGAAGCCGAAGTCGATCAGGCGCTTGGCGACGTCCTCGGCGCCGATGCCGCTGGTCTTCTCCAGCGGGCGTACGTCGAGGATGCACTCGTGTGCCACCAGGCCGTTGCGGCCGGTGTACAGGGTCTTGAAGTGCGGGGCCAGGCGCTTGGCGATGTAGTTGGCGTTGAGCTGCGCGACCTGGGTGGCCTTGCGCAGGCCTTCGCGGCCCATCATCGCGATGTACATCCAGCTGATCGGCAGGATCGAGGCGCTGCCGAAGCTGGCGGCGCTGACCATGCCGACCGGGCCGTTGTCACCCAGCTTGCCCGGCAGGAACGGGGCCAGGTGTTCCTTGACCGCGCACGGGCCGACGCCCGGGCCGCCGCCGCCGTGCGGGATGCAGAAGGTCTTGTGCAGGTTCAGGTGCGAAACGTCCGAACCCCACTTGCCGGGCTTGGCCACGCCGACCAGGGCGTTCATGTTGGCGCCGTCGGTGTACACCTGGCCGCCGTGCTGGTGGATGATCTCGCAGATCTCGACCACCTCTTCCTCGAACACGCCGTGCGTGGACGGGTAGGTCATCATGATCGCGGCCAGGCGGTCGCTGTACTTCTCGGCGTTGAGGCGGATGTCTTCCACATCGACGTTGCCGTTGGCATCGGTCTTGGTGACCACCACCTTCATGCCGCACATCTGCGCCGAGGCCGGGTTGGTGCCGTGCGCCGAATCCGGGATCAGGCAGATGTCGCGGTGGCCTTCGCCGCGCGAGCGGTGGTATGCCCGGATCGCCAGCAGGCCGGCGTACTCGCCCTGTGCGCCGGAGTTCGGCTGCAGGCTGACCGCGTCGTAGCCGGTGCATTCGACCAGCATCGCTTCCAGCGTGTCGATCAGTTCCTTGTAGCCCAGCGCCTGGTCGGCCGGCACCAGCGGGTGGATCTGCGAGAACTCCGGCCAGGTCACCGGGATCATCTCGGCGGTGGCGTTGAGCTTCATGGTGCACGAACCCAGCGGGATCATCGTGCGGTCCATCGCCAGGTCCTTGTCGGCCAGCGAACGCAGGTAGCGCAGCAGTTCGTGCTCGCTGTGGTGGGTGTTGAACACCGGGTGGGTCAGGAACGCGGACTGGCGCAGCAGGCCGGCCGGCAGCGCGTCGGCGGTGCTGGCATCCAGTGCGTCGACGTCCAGCGAGGCACCGAACACCGCAGCCACGGCGACGATGTCGGCGCGGGTGGTGGTCTCGTCCAGGCTGATGCCGACCGAGTCGCTGTCGATCGCGCGCAGGTTGTAACCGGCGGCGCGTGCCTTGGCATGGATTTCATCGGCATGCACGCCGGTGACGTGCAGGGTGTCGAAGAAGTCGCCACCGACCTGCACGCCGGCATTGCGCAGCGCTGCGGCCAGGATCGAGGCCAGTCGATGGGTGCGGCGGGCAATGCGGGTCAGGCCTTCCGGGCCGTGGTAAACGGCGTACATCGAGGCCATCACCGCCAGCAGCACCTGCGCGGTACAGATGTTGGAGGTGGCCTTCTCGCGGCGGATGTGCTGTTCGCGGGTCTGCAGGGTCAGGCGGTAGGCCGGGTTGCCCTGGGCATCGATCGAAACGCCGATCAGGCGGCCCGGCATCGAGCGCTTGTAGGCGTCACGGCAGGCCATGAAGGCGGCGTGCGGGCCACCGAAACCGAACGGCACGCCGAAACGCTGGCTGTTGCCGACAACGATGTCCGCGCCCCATTCGCCCGGGGCAGCCAGCAGGGTCAGGGCCAGCAGGTCGGTGGCCACGGCCACCAGGCCGCCGCGTGCGTGCACGGCATCGACCAGCGCCTTGTAGTCGCCGACCTGGCCGAAGGTGTCCGGATACTGCAGCAGCAGGCCGAACGCTTCCGCTTCCAGTGCTTCGGCCGGGGTGCCGACGCGCAGCACGATGCCCATGGGCTCGGCGCGGGTACGCAGCAGTTCCAGGGTCTGCGGGTGCACGGCGTCGTGCACGAAGAAGGTGTCCGACTTCGACTTGGCCGAACGCTTGGCCAGGGTCATCGCTTCGGCGGCGGCGGTGGCTTCGTCCAGCAGCGAGGCGTTGGCGATTTCCATGCCGGTCAGGTCGGCGCACAGGGTCTGGAAGTTGATCAGCGCTTCCATGCGGCCCTGCGAGATTTCCGCCTGGTACGGGGTGTAGGCGGTGTACCACGCCGGGTTTTCCAGGATGTTGCGCAGGATCACGTTCGGCGTGTGGGTACCGTAGTAACCCTGGCCGATGAAGCTGCGCAGCACGGTGTTCTTGTCGGCGATCGCACGGATCTTCGCCAGTGCCTGCACTTCGGTCATCGACTCCGGCAGTGCCAGCGGTGCCGGCGACTTGATCTTGGCCGGCACGATGGCGTCGGTCATCGCATCCAGCGACGCGTGGCCGACGACGTCGAGCATCTGCGCGATCTCGGCGTCGTTGGGGCCGATGTGGCGCTCGACGAACGCGTTGTGGTGCTCGAGCTCACGCAGGGAAGGGGTGTTCTGGGACATGGCGAAGGATCCGTCAGGAAAGGGCACACGCACGGGCACAAGCCGCCGGTCGGCGGTCTGCGGGGCGCCCCTCTGTCCTTTTGCCTGAGAGTTTAAAAGCGCGGCGGACCGCAGCTTCGTGCCCCTTCGGCGCCGGATCGAACCGGTCTCTCCAGAGTTGTGTTACGGGTGGTATCGGGCCTGAGCGATTACGGGCGTTGCGCCTTCGGCAGCGGTGTTCCGCTTCTCCCACCGTGTTGCCCGCCGATTATAGCCCGTTGCGGGCGCGGCGGCCGCCTTCGGTCCTGGAGGCCGCGCCTGAATGGCCGATGGCCCGTCCGTGCGTTTTGTGCACTGCTGCATGGCATCAGGTGCAATCCCCACCTATGATGGGCGGATACCCGAATTCATCTGGCGCCGTCCCTGCTGCAGGGGACCGGCGCCCGCCGTGCGTGCCGCGCATGGCCCTGCCGGACGCCTTTCCCATGACCGCCGCTGTTGCTCCCTCCACCCGCCGCATGGCCCTGCTGCTCGCCGGCCTGGCCATGTTCGGTCCGTTCTCGATCGACACCATCTTCCCGGCGTTCCCGCAGCTGGCCCAGCGCCTGGCGGTGGACGAGGTGGCGGTGCAGCAGACCATCAGCGTGTACCTGCTGTTCTACGGCCTGATGAGCCTTGCGCACGGCCCGCTGTCCGATGCCTGGGGCCGCAAGCGGGTGATCCTCGGTGGCCTGATGGTGTTCGTCGGCGCTTCGGTCGGCTGCGCGCTGTCCACCGACCTGACCACGCTGCTGGCGTTCCGTGCGCTGCAGGGCCTGTCAGCAGGCGTCGGCATGATCGTCGGCCGCGCGGTGATCCGCGACCTGTACCACGGACACGACGCGCAGCGTCTGATGAGCCAGGTATCGATGCTGTTCGGCATCGCTCCGGCCATCGCACCGATCATTGGCGGCTGGATCCTGCTCAGTGGCGCCGGCTGGCCACTGATTTTCTGGTTCCTGGTGGTGTTTGCGCTGCTCCTGCTGGCGGCCACTGCACGCTACCTGCCGGAAACCCATCCGGTGGAGGCACGGGTGCCGTTGTCGCCGCGCGTGCTGCTGCGTGATTACGTGCGCATCGGTTTCAACCCGCGGTTTCTGCGCCTGGCGCTGGCCGGCAGCATCGGTTTCGGCGGCATTTTCCTGTACATCTCCTCGGCGCCGGTGTTCGTGATGCAGCACCTGCATCTGGGCGAGGGTGGTTTTGCCTGGCTGTTCATCCCCACCATCGGCGGCATGACCACCGGCTCGTTCCTGTCCGGGCGCATGGCCGGGCACACCACGCCCACCCGCCAGGTGTCCATTGGTTTCGGCCTGTGTGCGCTGTCGGTGCTGCTGAATGTCGGCTACGTGGCGCTGTCGCCACAGTTCGTGCTGCCATGGGCGGTACTGCCGATCTTCCTGGGCGGCATGGGCATGGCATTGATCTTCCCGATCCTGGCGCTGGCGGTGCTGGACATGTACCCGCACCAGCGCGGCCTGGCCTCGTCGCTGCAGGCCTTCGTGCAGCTGATGATCAGCACGGTGGTGGCCGGCGTGGTGTCGCCGCTGCTTAGCGCCAGCCCGCTGCACCTGGCGCTGGGGCAGGCCGCGTTCTTCGCCGCCGGCTTCGTGTTCTGGTACTGGGAACACCAGCGTGAACGCGCGGCACAGGCGGCCTGCACGGGCCATTGAGCAGCGCGCAGGGGTAGGGCCGGCCGCTTTGCCCGCAACGCTTGCGAAGAGGAACGACCGGACTAGGCTGGGCACTCCAGCCAGCCGGTGCGTGGATGCACGACAGCCAGCCAATCCGATGTCGTTGCATGAGGTTCCCCATGGCTGCGCAGCAGACCTACCGCCTGTTCGAGGTGGCGCTGAAGGAGCGCCGCGTTCTTTCCCCTTCCCTGGACCGCATGGTGTTCACCGGTGCCGACGTGGCGCGGATGAAGACCGAAGGCCCTGACCAGCGCATCAAGGTGTTCTTCCCCTTGCCCGGCCAGGAGGTGCCGCAGGTCCCCAGCGGTGAAGACTGGTACCCACGCTACCGGGCCCTGCCGGACGACAAGCGCCCGCCGATGCGTACCTACACCATCCGCCAGTTGCGCGCCGAGCAGGGCGAGGTCGACGTCGATTTCGTCATCCATGGCGAAACCGGCCCCGCCTCGCGCTGGGCCATGCACGCCCGCCCAGGCGACCGTGTGGTGCTGCTGGCCCCGGACGCCGACTGTGCCGAGAGCAGCGAGGGCTGGGAGTGGAAGCCACCGGCCGGTGTCGGCCAGGTGCTGCTGGTGGCCGATGAAACCGCGTTGCCTGCGGTGGCCGGCATCCTCGAGGAACTGGCGGCCATGGTCGACCCACCGCGCACGCTGGCGCTGCTGGAGGTGGCGCAGGCCGGTGATGCGGTGCACCTGAAGGCGCCCTCCAGCGCCGAGCTGGTCTGGCTGCCGCGCGGGCAGGCCGCCTACGGACAGCGGTTGCTGCAGGCGGTCCAGGCGCGGTTGGCAGCGACCTCGGGCGTGGCTGCCGGCGATGCGCTGGAGGAGATCGACGTCGATACGCAGATCCTCTGGGAGCAGGCCGAAACCGGTGTGGCCGGGCCGCTGTATGCCTGGGTGGCGGGCGAGGCGGGGGCCGTGATGGCGATCCGTCGCCATCTGGTGCGCGATTGCGGGCTGGACCGCCGCGCGATCACCTTCATGGGCTACTGGCGGCACGGCAAAGTGCTGGACTGAGGGGTGTGAAGCGGTGCTGCGGGCGGGGTGCGCTATCCTTGCGCCCCCCTTCGCAGCGGTACCGCACCATGTCCACCAGCTCCAAGACCCGCCGCGACCAGCGCCGTCGCCAGGAAAAGCAGGCCGCCAACAAGGCCGCCGCGCAGGCCTCGCCGGTGGAGCCGCATGCGGAACTGCGCGATGCACAGCGCACCCTGCTGGCCGGTGTCGTGCGCCGCGACGGCGAATGGGTGCTGGGCATGGATGGCCGCATTGCCGGCCACAGCGAAAGCGCCGCACAGGTGCTGGCGCTGATCATGCAGGCCGGTGAGCTGCACGAACGCAATGGCACGCCGGTGCGCCTGATGTACTCCGACGCGCTGCGCGATGCCGCACAGGCCGAAGCCAGGGAGAAGGGCCAGACCTTCGAGGAATTCAAGGCCGAGCTGGCCGCAGCGATGGCCGCGAAGAAGAACAGCTGACCGCTGTTGCGGTAGAGCCGGCCGCTGGCCGGCTGCCAGACGGATTTCCACCGTGCAGTTGCCGGCCAGCGGCCGGCATTACCGGAAAGGGACGGATCCTCGCGGACCCGCCCCTTTTTTCATTTTGCCGCCGGGGCCGCGTTGGCCTGCCAGCCGCACATCTGGCCTTTGACTGCTGTTGCGGTAGAGCCGGCCGCTGGCCGGCTGCCCGTTGGGTCTTCATCGCGGAGTTGCCGGCCAGCGGCCGGCACTACCGGAAAGGGGCGGATCCTTTCGGACCCGCCCCTTTTTTCATTTCGCCGCCGGGGCCGCGTTGGCCTGCCAGCCGCACATCTGGCCTTCGTTCTGCTGCTTCAGCCACTCGTTGACCGGGGTGAAGTACTCGATCATCGGGCCGGCATCGAGCTTGTCGGTACCGGTCAGCTCCTTCAGCGTGGCCTGCCACGGCTGGCTGGCACCCTTGCTCAGCATCGCCCAGTACTTCTGGCCGGCTTCCTTGTTGCCGTAGAAGGTGCACTCATGCAGCGGGCCCTTGTAGCCGGACGCGTCGCACAGGCCCTTGTAGAACTGGAACTGCAGGATGCGCGCCAGGAAGTAGCGGGTGTACGGAGTGTTGCCCGGCACGTGGTACTTCGCGCCCGGATCGAAGAACTCTTCGCCACGGGTGCTGGCCGGCGCCACGCCCTGGTACTTGGCCTTCAGGTCCCACCACGCCTTGTTGTAGTTGTCGGCAGTGATCGAGCCATCGAACACGCCCCAGCGCCAGCGGTCGATCATCAGCCCGAACGGCAGGAACGACACGCCTGACAGCGCCATGCGCATCTGGTTGTTGATGACCGCCTCGCGGCTTTCGGTCGGCGCATCGACCAGGCCGATCGAGCTGAGGTACTCGGGCGTCATCGCCAGCACGATGGTGTCGCCGATCGCTTCATGGAAGCCATCGTTGGCACCGCCCTGGAACAGCGGCGGCAGCGGGTTGTAGGCCAGGTCGTAATAGATGTGGCCCAGCTCGTGGTAGATGGTGGTGAAGTTCTCTTCGTTCGGCTTGATGCACATCTTGGTGCGCACGTCGCCTTCCATGTTCATGTCCCAGGCACTGGCGTGGCAGACCACGTCGCGGTCGTCAGGCTTGATGAACTGGGTCTTTTCCCAGTAGGACTGCGGCAGCGACGGCATGCCCAGCGACACGTAGAAGTCCTGCGCGCGCTCGGTCATCTGCTTGGCGGTACGCAGTTCGGCCTCGCGCTGCGCCTTGTACTGCGCGGCCACGTTGGCATCCTTGCCGGCCTTGGCCAGCGCCGCGCTCAGGTTGGTCTGGTACTGCTTTTCCAGCGCCGCGGTGATGTCCAGGCTGCCGGCGCCCGGGTACGGTTCCAGCTGGTCCCACAGGTTCGACCAGTCCTGCTGCCACATGTTGCCCAGCAGGTGCGCGGCGATCAGGCCATTGCCTACTTCGGCCTTGTCCTTGCCATAGGTCTTGTCCAGCTTGCCGCGCGCGTAGCAGTGCAGCTGCTCGTACATCGGCTTGACCTGTTCCCACAGGCGGTCGGTTTCCGGGCCGATCTGCTCCGGCGGCATGTCGTAGCCGCTGCGCCACATCTGGCCGGCATCGGTGAAGCCCATGCCCTTGGCGCCTTCGTTCACCAGGCCGACGAACTTCTGGTAGTCGCCGCGCATGCTCTTGGTGGTGCTGTGCCAGCCCTGCCAGGCGTCAAGCTGCTTGCCGTAGTCGCGGCTGCGCGCCAGTACCTGTTCCAGCTCGCCCAGCTGGCGGCAGGAGTTCGGATCGTTGGCGTCGGTGCAGTACTTGCCAGCGCCGTAGCTGCCTTCCATGCGGGTGGCGATCTGGGTCAGCTCGGCCAGCTTGGCCGGATCGCGCGGCGCCGGCATCGAGGACATCAGTTTCAGCAGGTGGATCGCACGCTTGCTGTCCTCGCTCATCGGCTTGCCGTCGAACTTGGCGGCCTGCTCGATCCAGCTGTTGAGCTGGGTCAGCGAGCGCTCGTTGGCCTTGGCCGCGATGCGTTCGGAATCACTGTTGATGTAGGTGGAAGACAGCCACTGCGCCGAGGTCATCTCCGGGTAGGCGGCCTTGAATTCGGCATTGATGCGGGCCACGAACTGGTCGGCGGTTTCGCCGGCCGGGACGCTGCTGCTGGCGGTATCGGTGCCTGGGGCAGCTTCCTTCTTGCAGGCGGCCAGGGCCAGCGTGGCGGCGGCGATTGCCGAGGCCAGCAGGAGATGACGGTGTTTCACGGGCGGTCCTTGGGTGGTGAACGACGGCCGAAGGCTAGTGGGCCGTCGCTGCCACCGCAAGTGGCGGAAGTCGGCCGGGCGGCGCCCGGCACCCGCAGAGGCCTTCAAGCAACGGCAAAGGCCGAAGCAACAGCGTGCATTCCGTGGGATGGCGGGGCGGTGTGGGTGGGCAGGACACGCCGTAAACCCATCCATGGGGGCTCGATGGCGCCATCCATGGCGCCAACGGTCCTGCCCATCCACACCGCCCCGCCTTCGACAGATTCCGGCGGCTGTTGGTAGGTGTCGACCTTGGTCGACACATCTGTCAGATATCGAATGAGTCATCCACGCATGGCGTGGATCTCCTGTGTCGACCAAGGTCGACACCCACCAGGGCAATGCGTCGTTCCGACAGATCGCGGAAAACTGTCGAAGGCGGGGTGGGTCCGGTGGCGGGAGTGTCCGCGGCATGGATGCCGCGGCCAAGCCCCCATGGATGGGTTTACGGCGTCTCCCGCCACCGGACCCACCCCGCCATCCCTCAGGAAACCCGCTTCTGCTGTTGCTGTCGAGGCTGCCGGCCAGCGGCCGGCACTACCGCGGGTGCAGGGCTGCAAGCCCTGCCGAACAACCCTCAACCTTCGCAGTTGGCGAACAGGTCGCGATCGCGCTCATACAGCGAGGTCTTCACCTGCATCAGGCCCAGCACCGACGGGAACAGGTTGTCGTGGTCGGTATAGGCCGCCGAACGCTTGCGCACGCACTGCAGGTCCAACCCACGGCTGCTGGCAAAGCCCGGCGAGAACCACATCGTCATCGGTACGCGGGTCTGCTCGGCCGGAGCGATCGCATACGGCACGCCATGCAGGAACAGGCCCTTCTCGCCCAGCGATTCACCATGGTCGGACAGGTAGATCATCGCCGTGTCGTAATCCTGCATGCCCTGCAGGGTGCCGATGGTCTTGCTCAGGAAATGATCGGTGTACAACACCGCGTTGTCATAGCTGTTGGTGATCTCTTCGCGAGAGCAACGGCCGATGTCACGGGTGTCGCAGGTTGGCTTGAAGCGCGCGAAGGCTGCCGGGTAACGCTCGAAGTAGGCCGGGCCGTGGTTGCCCAGCTGGTGCAGCACCACCACCCGGTCGCCGGGCTTGGCACGCACCTGGGTGGCCAGGTCCTGCAGCAGGATCTCGTCCATGCAGCGGCCATCGGCGCACAGCCCCGGCGTGGTCGCATCGGACAGCGACTGGAACTCCAGCCCTTCGCAGACGCCCTTGCAGCCGGACTGGTTGTCACGCCACAACGGTGCGATGCCGGCGCGGTTCAGCACGTGCAGCAGCGACTGGTGTGCACGGATCTTCTTTTCATCGTAGTCGTGGCGTCCCCACGGCGAGAACAGGCACGGCAGCGATACTTCGGTGCTGGTGCCGCAGGAGTGCATGTCGGGGAAGTTGATCACCGGTGCCTGGGCCAACTCCGGGGTGGTGTTGCGGCCACCGTTGAGCCCCCAGTTCTGCGCGCGCACGGTTTCGCCCATGACGATCACCAGCAGGCGCGGCTTGCTGGCCGGGGCGCGTGGCGTGGCCTTGGCGTCGGTGCCGATCGGCAGCTTCGGCGCGCGCTGCACCGGGTTGTCGCCACGCAGCGCGCGCGGCATACCGAGCAGCACGTTGGCCGGGGTGGCGAGATAGCGTACTTCGCGCTGGTTGCGCATCAGCGCCGAGATATCCTGGAACGAGATCAGCGCACCGCCAACTGCGGTCGCCGCCGCCACGACCAGGAAGCCGAGTCGCCACAGCAGGCTGCGGCCACAACTGCGTCGGCGCAGCTGCACGCGCCACAGCACCACCATCGGCAGCACGGCCAGCAGCAGCACCGGCCACAGCAGCGATACGGTCATCAGCTCGCGGCTCTCCTTGGGGTCGGTCGCCAGCACGTTGCGCAGCATGTCCGCATCCAGATAGATGTGGTAGCGGTTCATGTAGTGCGCAGCGAACGCCGTCACCAGCAGCAACAGGCTGATTACCACTTTGGCATTCCAGCGCCAGACCAGGATGCCCAGCAGCACGCCGTGTGCACCCAGCAGCAACAGCAGCAGCGAAAGCGCGTAACGCAGGCTGCCTGGATGGCTGGCCATCGCGCTGTGCCAGAACAGGCCGTTGCCGGCCACCGCGAAGAACAGGCTGGTCAGCGCGATCAGTGCTTCCGTGGAGAGCTGCGGCCGCCAGTTGCGAAGACCCGCAAGGGCGGGGAGGCGGGCGGGGCGTTGGACCGATGCACTCATGCGTTTGCCTCCTGGCGGTGGGGACGGTCCAGCTGACGGTGGATCAGAACATACAGGCCCAACGAAAGCAGCCAACATATCAACGCGGTGGCAATGTCATGCGAAAGGAAATGGGCGCCCCGCAACTGCTGGCTGATCCCGAACACCAGGCCGGTGCCGAGGCCGATCCAGAGCCCGGTCCAGCGCCAGGACGGCCGCCACAGCAACGCGAAGAAGTACAGGCAGAGCCACGCATAGCCTGCGCTGGCGTGGCCTGCCGGGAAGCAGGCCTGTGCCGGCATGCCTTCCGGGCGCAGGGTGAACAGACCGATGAAAGGCTGGTGGCCACCGTAGCGCAGCAGGTCCCACGGGCATTCCATCGGCACCAGCGACTTCAGCAGGGAGATCACGCCGGTGCCCAGTGCCATGGCAATCACGACATAAAGCAGCGCCCATTGCAGGGTGCGATCGCGACCCTTACGCCAGTGGTGGAAGCACAGCAGGATCACGACCAGCGCCGCCGCCGTGCTCAACCATTTGCCGGCCTTGTGCACGACGCTGCGGGTGATCCAGGCGTCCTGCAGCGCCCAGTGGCTGCCTTCAAGACGGAACAGGTGATCGGCCACCCATTGATCGCCGCCGAAGCCCATCAGCAGCGTAAACAACGGCAGACCGATTGCGACAGGCAGCCAGAGGTGAGTTACGGCAAATCGAGACGCCAGTGGTGATGTCGCAAGCGGCGCTACCGAATCAAGGGGACGGACGGGCATGCTGGGAAGGGGCGGTTCGGGAATCCGCGCTCATGCTCGTCACCTGGATGTCGGAGAAGGGTCGGACGCCCGTTCGCGCCGGGTTAATGAGTCCTCGGCGCATGTCAACGTTCAGTCTTCTTCGGCGGTCGATCCTGTCCGCTCGGCGTGACACTCCGGGTTCCATGCGGTACCGGGAAGCAGTTGCCAACGATTCCTGTTGGCAACACCGATGTCGATCACTTTGGCCGGATCCACGCAGGGGCTCATCGCATCGTCCAGCACCAGCAGCCAGCGCTTGTCCGGCGCCTCAGCGAGCCAAGGGCCGGCGTCATGCCATTGCTCTGCCCAGGGCCGCTTGAAGCCGAATTCGCGTACCGGGCGGTCGGCCTGCAGCAGGTTCTGCTCGCGCCAGGCCACCAGCGCCAGTTCGGCATCCGGTCCGATCCGCGCGCCGACCCGGCGCATCAGCGCTGACGCCGATGCATAGGGATCCAGCGCCGGAATCAGTACCAGGCCGTAGAGCATCCACAGCATGCCGTGGGTCAGCAGCACCAGCGTCGCCGCGCGGCGCACCCGCAACCACACGATCAGCGTGGCCAGCGCGATGGCGAAGGTCAGCAGGCCATCGCCCAGCACCGGCAGCAGGGTATCGGGCATGGCGCGGCGTTCCAGCTGGGCCACCGCCCAAGCGTGTTCGGTCAGCAGCATCACGCCCAGCGTGCCAGTGGCCAGCATCAGCACCACGCTGTAGCCGAACAGGTAGCGGCGAACGCACAGGCGGCGCAGCAGGCCGGGCAGCAGCGGGGCTACGGCCAGCGCCATCGCCGGCAACATCGGCAGCAGGTACACCTCGCGCTTGCCCGGGCTGGCGCTGAAGAACACCAGTACCAGCACGGCCCAGCCCAGCAGCAGCCACTGGCGGCGGTCGCCACGGCGGATACGGCGCCACCAGGGCTTGAACAGCATCGGCAGCAGCAGGCTGCCCGGCAGCCACAGGGTAAGGATCACCTGCAGGTAATACCAGGCGGGCTGCCGGTGGTGCCACGCATTGGCATAACGGGTGCCGGTCTGCTTGAACAGCAGCTCGTGCGCATAAGCCTGCAGTTCGGCACTGGGCGTGTGCAGCAGGGCCCAGCCCAGCGGCGCCAGCCACACCCCGACACCCAGCAGGAAGGCCGGGATCAGCCAGAGCAGGGTTGCCGGATGCGGACCCTCCACCGTGCGTCCGCGGCGGCGCTGGTACAGCCACCAGCCGAACCAGGGCAGCACCATCAGCAGCGGCAGGAAACCCACGCCCTTGGTCACTGTGCCGACGCCTGCGGCGAAGCCGGCCAGCCACAGGGCAGGCAGGTTGCGGCGTTCACACAGATGACGCATCAGGCCCCAGAGGGCCACGGTGGTCATGCCCACCAGCACCATGTCGATCTGCGCGCGCTTCGCCATCAGCCCGAACTGCAGGGTGCAGAACAGCGCAGCGACGGCGTAGATGGAATGTCGTGGCGACCATAGCCGCCGCGCCAGGTCCGACACCAGCCACAGGCTGAGCAGGGCGCCCAGCAACGACGGCAGCAGGAAGGACCACTGCCAGCTGCCGACGATCTCGTAGGCGGCGGCCTGCAGCCACATGAAGACGGGTGGCTTCTCCGCATACAGTTCCACGCCGCGGTGCGGCAGCAGCCATTGCCCGCTCTCGACCATGGTCCGGGCCGCCAGCACGAAGCGCGGCTCGTCCGGCGGCTGCGGCTGCCGAAGGCCGATCCCCGCTGCCAGCGCAGCAATGATCAGCAGCCACAACAGGGGCAGGCGCCAACGGCGGGGCAGGGCTACGGGCACGGCAGGCTCCGGGAGCAAAACGGCCATTCTGAGGTGGCGGGGGTGGGAAAAGCGTCAGAGCGGCGCCGGGGCGACCGCATTCCGACATGTGCGGCGCTACCATGGTACGAACTTCCGTGGATGTTTCGTGCATGCGTCTGTTGGTGATCGAGGACAACCGCCAGCTGGTGGCCAACCTGTTCGACTATTTCGAGTCGCGCGGGCATGTGCTCGACGTGGCGCCGGATGGCATCACCGGACTGCACCTGGCCGGGAGCCATCCGTATGACGCCGTCATCCTGGACTGGATGCTGCCGCGCATGGAGGGCCCGGAGGTGCTGCGCCGGCTGCGCGCCGAGCATGCATCGGAAGTGCCGGTGATCATGCTGACCGCGCGTGACGAGCTGCCGGACAAGATTGCCGGCTTCCGCGCCGGCGCCGACGACTACCTGACCAAGCCGTTCGCACTCCCGGAGCTGGAGGTGCGGCTGGAAGCGCTGCTGCTGCGTGCGCAGGGACGCAACCCGCGCAAGCGCCTGCAGGTGGGCGATCTGGTCCTGGATCTGGCCACCCTGGAAGCCCAGCGCGGCACCCAGGTGCTGCACCTGTACCCGGCCTGCCGCAAGCTGCTGGAAGTGCTCATGCGCGCCAGCCCCGGCGCGGTGACCCGCCAGCAGCTGGAATTCGCTCTGTGGGGCGACGAACCGCCGGATGGCGACCTGCTGCGTTCGCATGTCTACGAGCTGCGCCGCAGTGTGGACGGACCGTTCGCCGAGAAACTGATCCATACCCTGCCGCGGGTGGGTTACCGCTTGGCCGTGACCACGCCCAGCGATGCCGGCAAGGATGATGATGAAGGCGAGTAAGCCGGGGCCGTTGTACCGGCGCGTGGTGTGGTGGTTGCTGGGCTATCTGGCGCTGCTGTCGATCGCGGTGTTCAGCGTCGGCAACTACGTGCATGAACATGCGGAGCACGCTGCCTGGCGCGCGCTGCTCAATTCCGAACTGGACAGCATCGTCGAGCACACCGAGCACGAGCCGCACTATCGCTGGCAGGACTCTGACACGCTCAGCCTGTTCCGCTTCGATGAAGGCAACATGCCGGAAAGCGTGCGCATGCTGCACCCGGGGCTGCATGACGGGGTGCCGATCAAGGGGCGGCAGACTGCGGTGATGGTGCGTGACACCGGCTCGATGGGGCGGGTGGCGCTGGCGCTGGACATTTCCGACTTCCATGACCTGGAACAGTTCGCCACGCGCTGGGTGATGCTGGCCGGGGTGATCATGATCTTCGTCACCGTGCTGATGGCGTCGTTCGGCATGGAACGCATGGTGCGCCCGTTGAGCCTGCTGGCGCAGCACATCGCCGCGCTGCGGCCGGGCGTCCAGGGCCAGCGCATCGAGGTCGACCCGCGCGGCAGCTCCGAGCTGCACACCATTGCCGATGCACTGAACGACTATCTGGACCGCAACGAGCAGTTTGTCGAACGCGAGCGGGTGTTCATCAGCACCGCCAGCCACGAGCTGCGTACGCCGATTGCGGTGATGACCGGTGCCGCAGAGCTGGCACTGGAACAGCCGGGCCTGCCCGAGCGCGCGCGCCAGCAGATGCAACGCGTGCTGCGCACCGCGCAGAGCGTGGAGCAGCTGATCGAACTGCTGCTGGTGCTGGCGCGTGACCCGGCGCGCCTGGCCGCACGCGCCGAGCGCATCGCCCTGGACCAGCTGCTGCCGGAAATCGTCGACGACCATCGCCACCTGCTCGGTGACAAGGACCTGAGCATCGGCATCCAGGCGGCCCCGGTGGATATTGTCGCGCCGCTGGCCGTCGTGCAGGCCGCGATCGGCAACCTGCTGCGCAATGCCATCGAGAACAGCGGGCGTGGCCACATTGAGTTGCGCCTGAGCTCGTCGGCGGTGCTGACCCTGCAGGACCCGGGGCATGGCATGAGCCCGGAGGAGATTGCGGCGATCCACGCGCGGATGGCCCGTGGCGAGCGCGCCGACCGTGGCGGCGGCATCGGCCTGGACCTGATCGCCAGGCTCTGCGAGCACCTTGGCTGGACCCTGCAGCTGCAGCCCTGCGAGCCGCGTGGCACGCGCGCCACGCTCGATTTCAGTGCTTCACGTCCGGCCTGAACCGGCCGTCCTGGTAGATGCCAACCTTGGTTGGCATGCTGCCCGTTGACCAAGGTCGACGCCTGCCCACGCAATGTCCGTTCGCATTACCGGCTGTTCGGTCGCGCCACATGCTGGTCGATCAGGATCACATTGCCGTCGGGATCGGCCAACTGCAGGTAGCCGGTGCCCCGGCCATGAGGGTCGGTACGCACCGCCAGTTCAATGCCCTTCGCATCCAGTTCCGCCTGCAGTTCACGTACATCCTGGAAGTGGGGCAGTTCCTGCTTGTGCTGGTCCCAGCCCGGGTTGAAGGTGAGCAGGTTGCCCTCGAACATGCCTTGGAACAGGCCGATGACAACGCCGTTGTTGCGCATCACCAGCCAGTTCTGCGCCGGATCGCCACCGGTCACCGAGAAGCCCAGTGCTTCGTAGAAGCTGCGGGAGGCCGCCAGGTCCCTGACCGAGAGGCTGACGGAGAAGGCGCCGAGCTGCATGGGAGTGGCTCCGGGAAAGGGCAGCCGGCACTGCAGCATGACCCGGCGTGAAGACAATGTTAATCTCGGGGTGCGCCGCTTCATGCGGCGCTTTTTTTTCCCGCTCTTTCGATCGACAGAGGATCCCATGCCGACCGAACCCGCTACTACCCTGATCAGCAACGACATCGTTGGCCTGGGCCTGATTGCCGCCACCCTGGCCCTGATCTTCTGGGCTGCCAGTGGCCCGACCCCGTTGTTGAAGAAGATCTTCGCCTGGGTGCCGGCGCTGCTGCTGTGCTACTTCGTCCCCGCCATCTACAACACCGCCGGGGTCATCGACGGCCACAACACCTCGCTGTACAACCCGGTCGCGCGTGACGTGCTGCTGCCGGCCGCGCTGGTCCTGCTGACCCTGTCGATCGACCTCAAGGGTATTGCCAAGCTCGGCCCGAAACTGCTGATCGTGTTCTGCGCCGGTACCGCCGGCATCATGCTCGGCGCCATCGTCTCGTTCCAGCTGATGAAGCTGATCCACCCCGAAACCGTGGCCGGTGATACCTGGGCCGGCATGGCGGCGCTGGCCGGCAGCTGGATCGGCGGCGGCGCCAACATGGTGGCCATGCGTGAAGTGTTCGGCACCGATGCCACCACCTTCGGCCAGTTCGCGGTGGTCGACGTGGCCTGCGCCAGCCTGTGGATGGCCATCCTGCTGTTCCTGGCCAACCGCGCGCAGCAGATCGATACCCGCAACGGTGCCGATACCCGTGCCATCGACGAGATGAAGGCGCGCATCAGCGCCTACGAGGCGCAGAACGCGCGCATTCCCAGCATGACCGACCTGATGGTGATCGTCGGCGTGGCACTGGGCGGCGTCGGCCTGGCCCATGCCATCGCCGCGCCGCTGGCGGGCTGGTTCAAGGCCAATGTCAGCTGGGCCAGCCAGTTCAGCCTGGACAGCCAGTTCGTGTGGGTGATCCTGCTGTCCACCGCGATGGGCCTGGGCCTGAGCTTCACCCGTGCGCGCCGGCTGGAAGCTGCGGGCGCTTCGCGGCTGGGCACGGTGTTCCTGTACTTCCTGATCGCCTGCATCGGCATGCAGATGAACCTGCTGTCGCTGCTGGACCGGCCGTGGCTGTTCCTGCTCGGCGCGATCTGGATGGCCACGCATGTGCTGGTGCTGTGGGTGGTGGCCAAGCTGCTGCGCGCGCCGCTGTTTTTCTTCGCGATCGGTTCGCAGGGCAACATCGGCGCAGCCGCTTCGGCCCCCGTGGTGGCCGCGGCGTTCCATCCGACGCTGGCTCCGGTGGGCGTGCTGCTGGGCACGGTGGGCTACGCCACCGGCACCGGGCTGGCCTATGTCACTGGCCTGATCCTGAAGTGGATGGCCAACGGTTGAGTCCGGGCCGCCCCGGCGTCATGCCTGCGTAGATCCACGCCATGCGCGGATGCATTTCATGGGCCTCCATGAACATGGAAGGGGTCAGATCCGTTTCCCGGAGGAAACGGATCTGACCCCTGATGCATCTCGCCGTCACCGGAAATCTGTCGAAGGTGGGGTGGTGTCGGATGGCGGGGTGTCCGCGGCATGGATGCCGCGGCCAAGCCCCCAGGGATGGGTTTACGGCGTCCCCGCCATCCGACACCACCCCGCCAAGCACACAGAAACCCAGAGCCGACGCCTCAGCTGTTGCCGTTGCTCCGGCCTCTGCGGGCGCCGGGCTGCAAGCCCGGCACCCACCCTGGAACCTCAACAGCAGCGACCACCGTTGCGTCCGCCGTAGCGCGCTTCCTGGCGCTCGCGGAAGAACGTCTTGTAATCCATCGGCTCCTGGTCCGGATGCTTTTCCAGCATGTGCCGGACGTAGTTGTCGTAATCAGGAATGCCACAGCACAGTCGGGCGGTCTGCACCAGGCGCCGCCAGATGCGGCGGTGTGCCTGGTACTGGCCGGCGGGAACCAGTTGCGTGCTCATCACAGATCCACCATTTCATGCGGCTTCAGCGCCACGTACGGGGTCTCGCGGTCGCTGCGCTGCGGATTGCGGCGGGCCGCCAGGATGGTCTTGATCGAATACACCAGCACTGCGCCCACCACCAGCAGGAACAGCGCGGTCAGGCCGGTGTTGACGTAGGCGTTGACCACGATCTGCTTCATCTGCGCCACCGATTTGGCCGGTGCCGTGATGGTGTCGCTGGCGAGGGCGGCCTGGAACTTGTGTGCCTGGGCCAGGAAGCCCTGCGCCGGATTGCTGTCGAAGATCTTGATGAAGCCGGCGTAGGTGGTGCAGATCAGCAGCCAGATGGCCGGCACGGCCGTCACCCACGCATAGCGGTCACGCTTCATCTTGAACAGCACCACCGTGCCCAGCATCAGTGCGATACCCGCCAGCATCTGGTTTGAGATGCCGAACAGCGGCCACAGCGTCTGGATGCCACCGAACGGATCGACCACGCCGGTGTAGAGCAGGTAGCCCCACAGCGCCACGCAGCCGGCGGTACCGATGATGTTGGCGGTCCACGATTCGGTCTTCTTCAGGGCCGGCACGAAGTTGCCCAGCAGGTCCTGCAGCATGAAGCGACCGGCACGGGTGCCAGCGTCGACTGCCGTGAGGATGAACAACGCTTCGAACAGGATCGCGAAGTGGTACCAGAACGCCATCATCGCGTCGCTGCCACTGGGAATCGCTTCGTGCAGGATCTGCGCGATGCCCACCGCCAGTGTCGGTGCGCCACCTGCGCGATGCAGGATGGTCGGCTCGCCAATGGCCGCCGCGGTCGCGGTCAGCTGCTCGGGCGTGATGGTGAAGCCCCAGGTGTTGGTGATGTAGTGCGCCGCCGAGGCCGCATCGGCACCGATCACCGCCGCCGGGCTGTTCATCGCGAAGTAGATGCCCGGATCGATGATCGAGGCCGCCACCAGCGCCATCACCGCCACGAACGATTCCATCAGCATGCCGCCGTAGCCGATGTAGCGCATGTGCGCTTCATTGGCCAGCAGCTTCGGCGTGGTGCCGGAGGAAATCAACGCGTGGAAGCCGGAGACCGCACCGCAGGCGATGGTGATGAACAGGAACGGGAACATGCCGCCCTTCCATACGGGGCCATCACCACTGGCAGCGAACTGGGTCAGCGCCGGCATCTTCAGTTCCGGCATCACAATCAGGATGCCGACGGCCAGTGCGATGATGGTGCCGATCTTGAGGAAGGTCGACAGGTAATCGCGGGGGGCCAGCAGCAGCCACACCGGCAGCACCGAGGCGACGAAGCCGTAACCGATCAGCATCCAGGTGATCTGGGTGCCGGTGAAGGTGAAGGCCGGGCCCCAGACCGGATCGGCGGCGACCTTGCCGCCGTACCAGATCGCGGCCAGCAGCAGGATCAGGCCGACCACCGAAATCTCGCCGATCCTGCCGGGGCGGATGTAGCGCATGTACACGCCCATCAGGATTGCGATGGGCATCGTCGCGATCACCGTGAACATGCCCCACGGGCTTTCGGCCAGCGCCTTGACCACCACCATCGCCAGCACCGCCAGGATGATGATCATGATCAGGAACGCACCGAACAGCGCGATGGTGCCGGGCACCTGGCCCATCTCTTCCCGCACAAGATCGCCCAGGGAGCGGCCGTTGCGGCGGCTGGACAGGAACAGGACCATGAAGTCCTGCACCGCGCCGGCCAGCACCACGCCCACCACCAGCCACAGCAGGCCGGGCAGGTAGCCCATCTGTGCGGCCAGCACCGGTCCCACCAGCGGGCCGGCACCGGCAATGGCGGCGAAATGGTGACCGAACAGCACGTGCTTGTTGGTTGGCACGTAGTCCAGGCCATCGTTGTTGATCACCGCCGGGGTGGCCCGGGTCGGATCGAGCTGCATCACCTTGTTGGCGATGAACAGGCTGTAGAAGCGGTAGGCCACCAGGTACAGCGAAACGGCGGCGACGACGATCCACAGGGCATTGATGTGTTCGCCGCGGCGCAGGGCCACGGTGCCCAGACAGAAGGCGCCGAGCAGGGCGAGTACCGCCCAGCCTATTTTGGAAAACCCTTTCATGAGGTGCTCTCTCCCGGAAAGACAGTCAAAGAGTCCCGCGTGCCCTCGGCAGGGTCAATTGGCACAGGACGAATCGGCGGTAGTACTTTGGTCGTACGCTTGTTGTGCTGACATGCAGCGAACATCAGGGATGGAACAATCGGTTGCGGCGCCGTCCATTGGCGTGCGGCCATGTGGCGTCCATCTTCAGTGGCATCCATCCAACAGGAGTCGCCATGAGCTTTCCCGAACCGGTCCGCGTACTGCGGACCATCCGTGGCATGCCCACCTCCGACGGTGCCGGCGTGCGCCTGACCCGCGTCATCGGCGGCCCGACGCTGCCTGACCTGGACCCGTTCCTGCTGCTCGATGAATTCGGCACCGACCGTGCCGAGGACTACATCGCCGGCTTCCCGGAGCATCCGCATCGCGGTTTCGAGACCGTCACCTACATGCTCGACGGGCGCATGCGGCATCGCGACAACCACGGCAACGAGGGCCTGCTTACCCCGGGCAGCGTGCAGTGGATGACCGCAGGCCGTGGCCTGGTGCATTCGGAAATGCCCGAGCAGGAAAGCGGTCAGATGCGCGGCTTCCAGCTGTGGGTGAACCTGCCGGCGAAAGAGAAGATGACCGAGCCGAAGTACCAGGAGTTCGCGCCCGAGCGCATTCCCGTGGTGCGGCCGGACGCCGGCGTGGAAGTGAAGGTGATCGCCGGCAACGTGGATGGCACGCAGGGCCCGATCGTGCAGCCGGCCACCGATCCGCTGTACCTGGACATCACGCTGGCCCCGGATCGCGCCTGGACCTATGCCTTGCCGGAAGGGCACAACGCCTTCGCGTATGTGTTCGAAGGTGCGGTGACGGTGGGTGAGCAGGACGCGGCGCGCGACGTCGCCCGCCAGGAACTGGCGGTGCTGGGCGGTGGCGAGCAGCTGCATCTGTCGGCCGGCAGCGAGGGTGCGCGGCTGATCCTGGTGGCTGGTCGTCCGTTGCGGGAACCGGTGATGCGCCATGGCCCGTTCGTGATGAACACGCGGCAGGAACTGATGCAGGCCTTCGTCGATTTCCAGGAAGGCAAGTTCTGAGGCGGTGCCGGCCGTTGGCCGGCAACTGCCTGCGGTCACGGCGGATCGAGGTGCCGGCCAGCGGCCGGCACTACCGTCAGGTCGGCTCGCATTGCGGGGATGCTGCAAGGCAGTCATCCCCGCCATCGTCAGTTCCCGGCAGCCACGGCCGACGGGGTCAGGCTCATCCCCTGCGCCAGCTGTTGCAGCGAACCCAGTTCCTGCGCGCTGTCCGGATACAGCGAAATCTGCGCGTAACGCCCTTTGTCGAGCTTGACCACGCTGATGCGGCGCTCGGCATAACCGGGAGGCTGCTGGCCTCCCAGATCGGGCTGGTACCAGTACAGTGATTCACCGCCGAAGCTGCCCTTTTCGTGGCGCAGCGAGCGGTTCAATGGAAGGTTGGGATCGCGTGCACTGAGCATCAGGCTCAGTACCTCGCGGCCATCGCTGGTGCTGGCGCGGCAGACCAGGAAATCGGCCTGTGCCTGCTGTTGCCACTGCAGGCCGCTGTTGGCCGGCAATGAAGGACATTCGGTGGGAGCCTGCGCGGCGGCCTGGGCCGCAGCGAACAGCAGGCTCGACAACACTACAGGCGCGAACTTCATGCATCCCCCAAGGTGGTGTGTCGTGGCTCCGTCGGATGGACCGGCGGCCTTGGCATCCCATCCCCGGATGCCCCGCCGGCCGGCATGTGCACGGACGGTCAACTCAACCTTAACGGAACGTGAGCGATCGCACAAATTGCGGTTACAAGCGTAACCATTGCGGCCGAAGGTCAGCCGCAATGGTCCGCACAGGCCTCAGCGGTCGTTGCCGAGCCACTTGTAGATGATGCCGCCGATCGCACCGCCCAGCAGCGGGGCGACCCAGAACAGCCACAGCTGGCTGACCGCCCCGCTGCCGGCGAAGAAGGCCACGGCGGTGGAGCGGGCCGGATTCACCGAGGTGTTGGTGACCGGGATGCTGATCAGATGGATCAGGGTCAGCGACAGGCCGATCGCCAGCGGCGCGAAGCCAGCCGGTGCCTTGCCGTGGGTGGCGCCCATGATCACGATCAGGAACACGGCGGTCAGCACCACTTCGCACAGGAAGGCCGCCGCCACGCTGTAACCGCCGGGCGACAGCGCACCATAGCCATTGCTGGCGAACGCACCGGCCTGGCTGCCGTCGATGGCGAAGCCGCTGGCCCCCGAGGCGATCTGCAGCAGGATGAAGCCGGCCAACAGGCCACCAGCCACTTGGGCGATGATGTACGGCACCAGGTCCTTGGTCGGGAAGCGGCCACCGGCCCACAGGCCGACGCCGACCGCCGGATTGAAGTGCGCGCCGGAGATATGGCCGAACGCATAGGCGCCGGTCACCACGGTCAGGCCGAAGGCGAGCGCCACGCCGAGGAACCCGATGCCCAGCGGATTGCTGTCACCGCCGAACTTGGCGGCCAGCACCGCACTGCCGCAGCCACCCAGAACCAGCCAGAACGTGCCGAGGAATTCGGCGGACAAGCGTTTACCCATGCTCATGTGTTGCACTCCTTTGACGGTCTAAAGTGTGATTTATGTCACATTTCAATGATCAGCGGGTGACTGTAGCGTCAACGCCGGGGGCAGGCATACACCTTCGGATGTGTGCAACACGCGATGTTCAGTACTGCGGCAGCGGGATGAATTCCTTGTCGTCGCCCGGAATGGTGCCGAAGCGGCCGGCCTCCCAATCGTGCTTGGCCTGCTCGATGCGTTCCTTCGAGCTGGACACGAAGTTCCACCACAGGTGACGCGGGCCATCCAGCGGCTCGCCACCGAACAGCATCGCCTTCACCGGCGTCTTCGCGCGCAGGCGGCCACGTGCGCCGGCTTCGGGAATCACCAGATGCTGTGCAGGGATGTCCACGCCATCCAGCTGTGCGTCGCCTTCGAGGATGTACAGCGCGCGCTCGCGGTGGCCGTCGTCGATATCGATTTCCGCATCCGGGTCGAGATCGATTGCCACGTTGAGGGTGTCGGCGAACACCTTCACCGGCGATTCCTCGCCATAGGCGCGGCCGGCGATGACGCGCAGCCAGGCACCGTTGCGGCGCTGCTCGGGCAGGGTGGCCGCGGCGTGGTGGTAGAACGCCGGCTCGATTTCCTCGTGCGATTTCGGCAGCGCTACCCAGGTCTGCATGCCATGGATCGGGTTGTCGTGATCGCGGTCCGGCTGCGGCGTGCGCTCGGAATGGGCGATGCCGCGGCCAGCGGTCATCCAGTTGACGTCTCCGGGTCGGATCACCTGGTCCGAACCGAGTGTGTCGCGATGGCCGATGGCGCCCGACCACAGGTAGGTGACCGTGGCCAGGCCGATATGCGGATGCGGGCGCACGTCGATGGCGGTGCCGGGGTGCATGAGCGCCGGGCCCATCTGGTCGACGAACACGAACGAGCCGATGCTGCGCGCCTGCAGGGTGGGGACGGCGCGACGGACTTCGAGTCCGCCGATGTCGTGCACGCGCGGGGCGATGATGGTGGTCATGCGGGCGTTCTCGCTGGCAGGGATCAGGCGGTCAGCATCGCATGCAGCTGTGACGGGCACATGCCCCGTATGGGTAACAGGGTGTTCCAGCCAACGGCGCAGCCCCTCGTGGCTGTGGGGTTGGTCGCGTAAAGCAAAAGCCGCGCTTGGCCGGGCGGGGTGGGTTCGCGGGGGACGCCGTGAATCCGTCCGTGGAGGCTTGGCCGCGGCATCCATGCCGCGGACACCCCCGCGAATCCACCCCGCCCGACCTCTGACAGTTTCCGTGTGCGTCCAGCCACGGAGAAGAAAAAAGAAAATCAAAGTCAAAATCAAACGCTGGTTGCTTCGCTCCTGGTGGCGGCCCAGGTAGCCACCCACCCGTTCGTAGTGATCCACACCGGAATCGAGATTCACCGACCGTCACCGGGAAACTGTCAGGGGTGGGGCGGTGTGGGCAGGCAGGACCGTTGGCGCCATGGATGGCGCCATCGAGCCCCCATGGATGGGTTTACGGCGTGTCCTGCCTGCCCACACCGCCCCGCCCAACAAACAGAAAAGCCAGAGCCGGCTGTTGCTCTGGCTCTGGCTCTGGCTTCGGCGGTTGCCTCTGCGGGCGCCGGGCCGCAGGCCCGGCCGATGAACTCAAATCACCGGTTCGCGCAGGGCGGGGTTGTCCCAGCCCGGGCGCGGGGCAAAGCGGTCGCCGTGACGCTGCTGCAGTGCCTTCAGCCGCTCGACGATCGCATCGGCACCGACCGCACGGATGTGCTGGATCGGACCACCGCGGAACGGGGCAAAGCCGGTACCGAAGATCACGCCGGCATCCAGCAGGTCCGCATCGGCCACAACGCCTTCGTGCAGGCACGCCACCGCCTCGTTCAACAGCGGCAGGATCAGGCGGTCCTCCAGATCGGCCGGGGCCTGGTAATCGCTGGCCACGTCCGGCTTCTTCGGCTTGCCGTTTTCCCAGGTGTAGATGCCCTGGCCGTCCTTCTTGCCGCGCTTGTCCGGCTCCACCGTCTGCAAGGCCGCTGGAATCTGCAGGCCCAGGAACGGCGCCAGTTCGCGGCCGACGCCGGCGGCCACGTCCAGGCCGACGGTGTCGATCAGTTCGATCGGGCCCATCGGCATGCCGAACTTCACAGCGGCCCTGTCGATCACCGGGCCCGGAATGCCTTCGGCATACGCGGTGGCGGCTTCCAGCATGTACGGGAACAGCACGCGGTTGACCAGGAAGCCCGGGCTGCCGGCCACCGGTACCGGGAACTTGCCCAGCGCCTTGCAGAACGCGGCCAGGCGGCGCTCGGTCTCCGGCGCCATGCCGTCGTGGTGAATGATCTCCACCAGTGGCATCTGCGCCACCGGGTTGAAGTAGTGCAGGCCAGCGAACTGCGCCGGGCGCTGGATGTGGTCGCGCAGTTCCACCAGCGGAATCGACGAGGTGTTGGTGGTCAGCAGCGCGTCCAGCTTCATCTTCGGTTCCAGCGTCTGGTACAGCGCACGCTTGGCTTCCGGGTTCTCGATGATCGCTTCGATCACCAGGTCGGCCTCGGCCACGCCGTTGCCTTCCAGGTCGGCACGCAGGCGCGCGGCCACGGCGGGGCGCTTGCTCTCGTCGCGCACCTTCTTGGCGAACAGCGCCTGCGCGCGCTCCATGGCGGGGTCGATGAAGCGCTGCTCGCGGTCCTGGAGGGTCACTTCAAAGCCCTTGTAGGCGGCCCAGGCGGCGATGTCACCGCCCATCACGCCGGCGCCGACCACGTGCACGTGGCGGATGCCGGAATCACCACCACCGAGGCCCTTCAGGCGTTCGGTCAGGAAGAAAATGCGGATCAGGTTGCGCGCGGTCGGGGTGCTGGCCAGCTTCACCACGGCGCGGCGTTCTGCATCCAGGCGTGCCTGGATCGGCTTGCCGCCACTGCGCTGCCAGGTGCTGATCAGCGCGTAGGGCGCCGGATACTGGTCCTTCTTGGCCTTGCGCGCGACCTGCTTGACCATCTGCGGTGCCAGCAGCGTGCGTGCCAGCCAGGTGTTGGTGGCCCAGGCCGTCGCGCGCTGCTTGAACGGGCGCGTGGTGCCGGACAACGCCAGCGCCACGGCGGTGTCGAGCACCACGGCCGGTGCCACCACCTTGTCGACCAGCCCGATGCCACGCGCGGCCGAGGCCGACAGCGTACGGCCGGTCAGCATCATGTCCATTGCCGCGGGAGCGCCGACCAGCTGCGGCAGGCGCGCGCTGCCGCCCCAGCCCGGGAAGATGCCCAGCTGGGTTTCCGGCAGGCCGATGCGGGTGCTGCTGTCATTGGAGGCCACGCGATAGCGGCAGGCCAGCGCCAGCTCGGTGCCGCCGCCCAGGCAATGGCCGTGGATGGCCGCCACGGTGGGGCAGGGCAGCTCGGCCAGCTTCTGGTAGGTAGCCTGGCCGCGGCGGATGGCGTCGTTGACGGTGCCGCGACGGTCGAACTCCTGGAACTCCTTCAGGTCCGCCCCGGCAATGAAGCCGGCTTTCTTCAGCGACTGGATCACCACGCCCTTGGGCGGGTCCAGTGCAATGCGCTCAAGCAGGTCACCCAGCTCCAGCAGCACATCCTGCGACATGGCATTGACGCTGCTGTCCTGGCGATCCAGGGAGAGGACCACCACGCCGTCGTCGCGGATCTCGGGGTGCCAGTGGCTGAAGCGGAGACCATCGAAGCCTGAGAGCATGGACGTTCCATCCGGTTGTGTATGGAGAAGCGGCTATGATCCAGAGGTTGTTTCCCCCGCGTCAAATCCCAATAGCAGGGGAGTGGCGACCCCGGATCCATGGCCGTGGACCGGAACGCTAACGGAACGGTGGTTAAAAGCTGGTGCGGCGCCGGGTGATCGGCGACTGAACTTTTCCCGGGATTGGCAGTCTCATTGCCCGACGTCGGTTGGGCTGACAGGAGTGCGGCCCCTCATGGCCGAGGTTGATACACCACAGGAGCTGGATCTGGAACTGGTCCGGCGCGTGCAGCACGGCGAGAGCGCCGCGTTCGATGTCCTGGTGCGCAAGTACCAGCATCGCGTGGTGGCCCTTGTCGGCCGCTACATCGCCGACTGGAGCGAATGTCAGGACGTCGCCCAGGACACTTTCATCCGCGCCTATCGCGCGATCGGAAGTTTCCGTGGCGACGCCCAGTTCTCAACCTGGTTGCATCGAATCGCCGTGAATACCGCCAAAAACTACCTGGCTTCACACAATCGACGGCCACCGACCGATGACATCGACATCGGCGATGCCGAACAGTTCGACAGTGGTACGCGCCTGCGCGACACCGACACGCCCGAACGCGAGTTGATGCGCCAGGAGCTGGAACAGACGGTGATGAAGGCCGTCAACGCGCTGCCGGAAGAGCTCCGGTCGGCGATCACCCTGCGCGAGGTGGAAGGCCTGAGCTACGAGGAAATCGCGCAGAAGATGGGGTGCCCGATCGGCACCGTGCGTTCACGGATCTTCCGGGCGCGCGAGGCGATCGACACCGAACTCCGGCCGCTGTTGGACATCGGCAGCGCCACCCGTGAGAAGAGCCGCGTATGACCAGTAATCCGTTCAACGAATCGCAGAACCATCAATCGCCCGCCGGGCAGCGCCTGGACCAGCGCCATCGCGAGCAGCTGTCGGCCCTGGTCGATGGCGAGCTGGGCGCCGATGAAGCGCGCTTCCTGCTGCGGCGGATGGAGCATGACCCCGAACTGGCCGGCTGCCAGGAGCGCTGGCAGCTGCTGGGCGACGTGATGCGTGGGCAGGCGTCGGCACTGGCCCCGGCCGGGTTCAGTTCCGCCGTGGCTGCTGCCATCGCCGCCGAGCCTGCGCCGCAGGCCGAGCCGCGCCGTCAGGTGCGTCGCAGTGGCTGGCGGGCCTGGGGCGGTGGTGCCGCACTGGCCGCTTCAGTGGCAGCGGTGGCGCTGTTCATGGGCGGTGAGAAGCTGAAGGAAGCCACCCCGGGCGAGCCGTTGGCACCTCAGGTGATCGCCAGCCAGGCGGAGCTGCGGACCGTGCCGACCGATCCTGCCCCGGTTACCGAAGCCTCTGCAGACACGGCCGCGATGGCTGTGGCGGCGGCTCCCGCCCTGGCGATGGCCACTGCCGGTCGCCGCCAGGACACCCGCCGCGCCAGTGCCACCCGCAGCCAGCAGGCCGCGCGTGCCGCCCAGCGTGAGGACGTGCCGCAACGCGCGGTGGCTGCTGCGCAGGCGCCGCTGACCCCGACCATACCGGCCAATGGCAGCCGCAACATGCCGTTTGGCGAGGTCGGTGGGCTGCAGGCGCGACCGTGGCCGCGTTCCAGCCTGGCGCCTGCCGCCGGCGGCGCGCTCAATGCCAGCTTCCCGGCCCATACCGGTGGCGCCGCCTTCTACCCGTTCGAGCCGCGCCTGCAGGACGACCTGCCGGTGCCGCCGCGCCCGCGCGACTGAGCCGGGCGCTTTCACGCCCCGCCGTCAGCGGGGCCCGTATTCCTCTTTCCATCCGATCCGGAGGTTGCCGTCCGATGACTCCCCGACTCCGCACGCAGGCCATGGGCCTGTTGGCCCTGACCCTGCCGCTGGTGGCCTGCGCGCAGGCACCGGCTCCGGCCGCCCCGACCCAGGCTGCTCCAGCCACCGCGCCAAGGGCACCGGCACAGCCGCTGGTTACCGGCCTGCCCGATTTCACCAACCTTGTTGAACAGGTCGGGCCGGGTGTGGTCAACGTCGACACCACCATTGTCCGCACCAACCGCCAGGCTTCGCGGGGCCCGATGGGCGGTGACGACGACATGCCGGAGTTCTTCCGTCGCTTCTTCGGCCCGGACTTCCCGATGCCGGGGCAGGGCCCGGGCGGCCCGGACGGTGGCCCCAGCATCAAGGGCCGCGGCATGGGCTCGGGCTTCATCATTTCGCCCGATGGCTATGTGCTGACCAACTACCACGTGGTGGCCGATGCCAGCGACGTGAAGGTCAAGCTGGGCGACAGCCGTGAGTTCAACGCCAAGGTGGTGGGCAGCGACCAGCAGTACGACGTGGCGCTGCTGAAGATCGATGGCAAGAACCTGCCGACCGTGCGCGTGGGTGATTCCAATACGCTGAAGCCCGGCCAGTGGGTTGTCGCGATCGGCTCGCCGTTCGGTCTCGACCATTCGGTCACCGCCGGTATCGTCAGTGCACTGGGGCGTAGCACGGGTGGCGCCGACCAGCGCTACGTGCCGTTCATCCAGACCGACGTGGCGATCAACCAGGGCAACTCCGGCGGTCCGTTGCTGAACACCCGCGGCGAAGTGGTCGGCATCAACTCGCAGATCTTCTCCGCCTCCGGCGGCTACATGGGCATCAGCTTCGCGATCCCGATCGACCTGGCGATGAGCGCGGTCGAGCAGATCAAGAAGAGTGGCAAGGTCACCCGTGGCCAGCTGGGTGCGGTGGTCGAGCCGATCGATGCGCTGAAGGCGCAGGGCCTGGGCCTGCCCGACAGCCGTGGCGCGCTGGTCAACCAGATCGTCGCCGGCAGTGCCGCAGAGAAGGCCGGTGTGCAGATCGGCGACGTAGTGCGTTCGGTCAACGGCAGCCCGGTCAACAGCTGGTCCGACCTGCCGCCGCTGATCGGTGCGATGGCACCGGGCAGCCGGGTCACGCTGGGGGTGATCCGCGACGGCAAGCCGCGCGACCTCAGCGCCACGCTCACGGCGCTGAGCGAAGACGGTCAGGGCAATGCCCGTGCGGCGTCTGCCGCCAGGCCCGATGCGGCACCGCAGACCGGCGCCAATGCCCTGCTGGGCCTGGACGTGAGCGACCTGACCGCACCGCAGCGCAAGCAGTTCGGCCTGGATGGCAACGAAGGCGTGCGCATCACCGGAGTCAAGGGCCAGGCGGCGCGTGATGCCGGCCTGTCCCCGGGCATGGTGATCCTGCAGGTCGGCCGCACCCCGGTCGGCAGCGTGGAGAGCCTGAACCGGGCGCTGTCCAGCTACAAGAAGGACGACGTGGTGATGCTGCTGGTGCGCACCGGCAACGGCAACAGCGCCTTCGTGGCGGTCAAGGCCGGCCAGTAAGGCCTGCCGGGGCCGCTTCGGCGGCCCCTGTGTCTCCCCTGAAGCCCCGCCCTGGCGGGGCTTCGGCCTTTCCGGGCGGGGCCCGAGCAGTCCGCTTTCGCGGTGGGGCGCCGGGCATGCGATAATCGACCGTTACCCTGACGACGCCGCGCGCCGCCGCCACCTATGTCTTCTGATTCGATGCGGAACATCCGCAACTTCTCCATCATCGCCCATGTCGACCACGGCAAGTCCACGCTGGCCGACCGCATCATCCAGCTCTGTGGTGGCCTGCAGGCCCGCGAGATGGAAGCGCAGGTGCTCGACTCCAACCCGATCGAGCGCGAGCGCGGCATCACGATCAAGGCGCAGTCGGTGTCGTTGCCGTACCTGGCCAAGGACGGGCAGACCTACCATCTGAACTTCATCGACACCCCCGGCCACGTCGACTTCTCCTATGAAGTCAGCCGCTCGCTGGCCGCCTGCGAAGGCGCGCTGCTGGTGGTCGATGCGGCCCAGGGCGTGGAAGCGCAGTCGGTGGCCAACTGCTACACCGCGGTGGAGCAGGGCCTGGAAGTGGTGCCGGTGATCAACAAGATCGACCTGCCGACCGCCGACATCGAGCGCGCCAAGGCCGAGATCGAGGCCGTGATCGGCATCGACGCCTCCGATGCCGTGCCGGTCAGTGCCAAGACCGGCCTGAACGTGCAGGACGTGCTGGAAGCGATCGTGCATCGCATCCCGCCGCCGACACCGCGCGACACCGAGAAGCTGCAGGCGCTGATCATCGACTCCTGGTTCGACAACTACCTGGGCGTGGTCTCGCTGGTACGCGTGATGCAGGGCGAGATCAAGGCCGGTGACAAGCTGCAGGTGATGTCCACCGGCCGCAACCACCAGGTCGACAACGTCGGCGTGTTCACGCCGAAGCGGAAAGTGCTGCCAGCGCTGCGTGCCGGTGAAGTGGGCTGGGTCACCGCCAGCATCAAGGACGTGCACGGTGCGCCGGTCGGCGACACCCTGACCCTGGCCGGCGACCCGGCTCCGAAGCCGCTGCCGGGCTTCCAGGAAATGCAGCCGCGCGTGTTCGCCGGTCTGTTCCCGGTCGATGCCGAAGATTACCCGGACCTGCGCGAAGCGCTGGACAAGCTGCGCCTGAACGATGCCGCGCTGCGTTTCGAGCCGGAAAGCTCCGAGGCGATGGGCTTCGGCTTCCGCTGCGGCTTCCTGGGCATGCTGCACATGGAAATCGTGCAGGAACGCCTGGAGCGCGAGTACAACCTGGACCTGATCAGCACCGCGCCGACGGTGGTATATGAAGTCCTGAAGACCGATGGCTCGATCATCAACATGGACAACCCGGCCAAGCTGCCGCCGGTGAACCAGGTCGAGGAGATCCGCGAGCCGATCATCCGTGCCAACGTGCTCACTCCCGAGGAGTACATCGGCAACATCATCAAGCTGTGCGAAGAAAAGCGCGGCAGCCAGATCGGCATCAACTACCTGGGCAGCCAGGTGCAGATCAGCTATGAGCTGCCGATGGCCGAGGTGGTGCTGGACTTCTTCGACAAGCTGAAGTCGGTCAGCCGTGGCTACGCCTCGCTGGACTACCACTTCGTGCGCTTCGACGCCGGCCCGTTCGTGCGCGTGGACGTGCTGATCAACGGCGACAAGGTCGACGCACTGTCGCTGATCGTGCACCGCAGCCATGCCGACCGTCGTGGCCGCGAGCTGTGCGAGAAGATGAAGGACCTGATTCCGCGCCAGATGTTCGACGTCGCCATCCAGGCTGCGGTCGGCTCGCAGATCATCGCCCGTACCACGGTCAAGGCCATGCGCAAGAACGTGCTGGCCAAGTGCTATGGTGGCGACGTTTCGCGCAAGAAGAAGCTTCTGGAAAAGCAGAAGGAAGGCAAGAAGCGCATGAAGCAGGTCGGCCGCGTGGAGATCCCGCAGGAAGCGTTCCTGGCCGTGCTGCAGATGGACAACAAGTAATCCCGCACCGGCCCTGCGGGGCCGGTCGTCCGGTGACGTTGCAAAGGACCCTGAATGAAACTGTTTGAGATCCTCCTGGTCGTGCTGACCCTGGCCTCGGGCCTGATCCTGCTTGCGGACAAGCTGTACCTCGCCAAGCGTCGCGCCCAGCGCGCCGGCCTGCTCGATTCCGAGCCGGTGCTGGTGGATTACTCGCGTGCGTTCTTCCCGGTGCTGGCGATCGTGCTGATCGTGCGCAGCTTCATTGCCGAACCGTACAAGATCCCGTCCAGCTCGATGATGCCGAACCTGCTGATCGGCGATTTCATCCTGGTCAACAAGTTCTCCTACGGCCTGCGCCTGCCGATCAGCAACACCAGGATCGTGCCGTTCGGCGAGCCCTCGCGTGGCGACGTGGTGGTATTCCACTTCCCCGGCCACAGCGACAACGACCCGGCCAAGGGCGAGAACTTCATCAAGCGCGTGATCGGCGTGCCGGGTGACACCGTGGTCTTCGAAGGCGACGGCGTGATCCTCAATGGCGAGCCGCTGAAGTACGACAACAAGGGCATCTACGCCGGCCACAAGGGCCAGGGCGAAGGCGCCAACCTGCTGGTCGAGCACCTGCCGGGGCGCACCCACACCGTGCTGGAGACCGACTACCCGCGCGGCCAGGGCCAGTGGACGGTGCCGGCCGGCAAGTACCTGGTGATGGGCGACAACCGCGACAACAGCGACGACGGCCGTTTCTGGGGCCTGCTGCCGGAAGAGAACCTGCGCGGCAAGGCCTTCCTGATCTGGCTGAACTGCCAGGGCTGGTTCTGCAAGGATGGCTTCGAGCCGTCGCGGATCGGCTCGAGCATCAACTGATCGGGCATCAACTGAGTACCTTCACATCCAACGCGTATCTGGGGAGAACGCAATGAAGACGATGAACACGCAGCGCGGCATGACCCTGACCTCGTTCCTGACGGTCCTGATCGTGGTCGGTTTCTTCCTCTACATCGGCATGAAGCTGTTCCCGATGTACCAGGAGTACTACGCCGTGCGCTCGGCGATGAAGAGCCTGGCCAACGAGCCGGGCGTGGGCAGCATGGAGCCGTCGCGGATCCAGGACCTGTTCTTCAAGCGCCTGTACATCAACTACTCGGACAATGTGAAGCCGGCCAACGTGAAGTTCGACCGTCGCGACAATGGCTGGACCCTCAAGGTCAACTACGAAGTGCGTCGCCAGCTGATCGGCAACCTCGATGTGGTTGGCAAATTCGATTCTTCCCAGGACCTGACACGAAGCGGTGCCCAGTAAATTCATCCAACGTGGCGACCTGATCGGTCATGCCTTCAGCGACCCGGCCCTGCTCAAGCAGGCGCTGACGCATCGCAGTGCCGGTGCGCCGCACAACGAGCGCCTGGAGTTCCTCGGCGACAGCATCGTCAACATGATGGCGGCCGAGGCGTTGTACCGACGCTGGCCCAAGGCTGACGAAGGGGCGATGACCCGTGCCCGTGCCGAACTGGTGCGCGAAGGCGCGTTGGCGGCGATCGCGCGCACCCTGCAGTTGGGCGAGCGGCTGACCCTGGGCCCGGGCGAAATGAAGTCCGGCGGTCATCGCCGCGACTCGATCCTGGCCGACGCAGTGGAAGCCGTGGTGGCTGCGATCTACCTGGATGCCGGCTTCGAGGCCTGCCGGGCGGTGGTACTGCCCTGGTTCAGCGCTTCGATCGAGGCGCTGCCGGCCTCCGGCCGTCCCGAGAAGGACCCCAAGACCCGCCTGCAGGAATGGCTGCAGGCCCGACAGAAGGCGTTGCCGCAGTATGAACTGGTGTCAGAATCCGGTGACGACCATGCCAAGCACTTCCGGGTACGCTGCAACGTAGCCGACCCGGCCGCCAGCACCGAGGGCGAAGGCGCCTCGCGGCGGCTTGCCGAACAACAGGCGGCTGCGGCCGTCCTAGAACAACTGGATTCCAAGTGAGCGAACAAACTCCTCATCATTGCGGCAGCGTGGCCGTCATCGGCCGCCCGAACGTGGGCAAGTCGACCCTGACCAATGCCCTGGTCGGTGCGAAGGTCAGCATCGTTTCCAACCGTCCGCAGACCACGCGCCATCGCCTGCTGGGCATCGCCACCTACCCGGAAGGCCAGCTGGTGCTGGTTGATACCCCCGGCCTGCACAAGGTGCAGAAGCGGGCGATGAACCGGGTGATGAACCGTGCCGCGCGCGGCTCGCTGGAGGGCGTCGATGCCGGCCTGCTGGTGATCGAGGCCGGTCGCTGGGATGAAGAAGACAGCCTGGCCTTCAATGTGCTGCGCGATGCCGGCATTCCGGTGGTGCTGGTGGTCAACAAGATCGATCGCCTGAAGGAAAAGGGCGCGCTGCTGCCGTTCCTGCAGCAGGTGACCGAAGGCCGTGATTTCGCTGCCGTGCATCCGATCTCGGCGCAGAAGCGCAATGGCCTGGAAGCGTTGGTGCGCGACGTGCTGAAGCTGCTTCCGGAAGCGCCGCCGATGTTCGGCGAGGACGAGATCACCGACCGCAGCCAGCGTTTCCTGGCCGGCGAGCTGGTACGCGAACAGTTGATGCGCCAGCTCGGCGAAGAGCTGCCGTACGCCACCACCGTTGAGATCGAGCGCTTCACCGAGGACGGCAACCTGCTGCGCATCGGCGCGGTGATCTGGGTCGAGCGCGAAGGCCAGAAGGCCATCGTGATCGGCAAGGGCGGCGCCCGCCTCAAGGAGATCGGCGCCAAGTCCCGCCTGCAGATGGAGCGTCTGTTCGGGGCCAAGGTGTTCCTTGAGACCTGGGTGCGCGTGCGTGAAGGCTGGTCCGATGACGAGGCCGCGCTGAAGGCCTTCGGTTACGAGTAAGCCGTTGCGGTCGCTTCGATGATGATCGAGGACGACACCGGCTTCGTGCTGCATGCGCGGGCCTACCGCGAGACCAGCCTGCTGGTCGAGGTGTTGAGCGCGCAGCATGGCCGCGTCGGCCTGCTCGCGCGTGGTGTGTCAACCGCCAAGGGCCAGGTGCTGCGCGCTGCCCTGCAGCCATTGCAGTGGATCCGCTTCAGCGCCCAGCAGCGCGGTGAACTGGCCCAGTTGCGCGGCGCTGAAGCGCTGGATGCGGCCCCGCTCTTGGTCGGCCAGGCGATGCTGGCCGGCTTCTATCTGAGTGAACTGACCCTGCGCCTGGCACCTCGCCAGGATCCGTTGCCTGAGTTGTATCTGGCCTATGGCGAAGCGCGCGCGCGGCTGGCGGTCGGTGCCGGCCTGGCCTGGACGCTACGTCGGTTTGAACGCGAGCTGCTGTCCGCGCTGGGCCTGGGTTTCGAACTGGACAGTGCCAGCGACGGCCAGCCGATCGACCCGGCCGCGCGCTACGAGCTGGACCCACAGGAAGGCGCGCAGCGCCTGCTGAGCGAGCGCGGTGGGGAGCGCCGGGCGGCGGCCACTGGCTCGGCGCTGCTGGCGTTGGCGGCCGACGAAGAGCCCGCTGCCGCCGACCTGGCCAGCCTGCGCCTGCCGATGCGGCGGGTGCTGGCCCATCACCTCGGGCCACGCGGCCTGAAGTCCTGGGAAATGCTCGAGCAGCTCGCGCCCCGCAGGTAGGGGGTGTTCGGCAGGGCTTGCAGCCCTGCACCTGCCGAATCAACGTCAACGTCAACGTCAAAAGCAAAAGCTGGTTATCCGTGGGTAGGCGGGGTGGGTCCGGTTGCGGGAGACGCCGTAAACCCGTCCTTGGGGGCTTGGCCGCGGCATCCATGCCGCGGACACTCCCGCAACCGGACCC
>NZ_JACIUW010000023.1:0-72195 GCF_014145825.1 Stenotrophomonas sp. I18B00994
TCGCGCCGTCCATCTGGGCGGCACCGGTGATCATGTTCTTGACGTAGTCGGCGTGGCCCGGGCAGTCAACGTGGGCGTAGTGACGGATCGGGGATTCGTATTCGACGTGCGCGGTCGAGATCGTGATACCACGAGCCTTTTCTTCCGGAGCGGCGTCGATCGAGGAGTAGTCCTTGAACTCGCCACCGAAGCGCTCGGCACCGATCTTGGTCAGTGCGGCGGTCAGCGTGGTCTTGCCGTGGTCGACGTGACCGATGGTGCCGACGTTGACGTGCGGCTTGGTGCGCTCGAACTTACCCTTGGCCATGGCTGCTTATCTCGAATTCGTCTGAGAGGTGATGCTTAAGATGGTGCTCACGAAAGGAATCGAACCTTCGACCTCTTCCTTACCAAGGAAGTGCTCTACCGACTGAGCTACGTGAGCCGAGTTTTGCATTATGACATGAACTCGATAATATTCAAAGTTCATTCAATGGAGCGGGAGACGGGAATCGAACCCGCACCATCAGCTTGGAAGGCTGAGGTTCTACCATTGAACTACTCCCGCGCCGGGAATGTCACAACGTGAAACTGGTGGAGGGAGGTGGATTCGAACCACCGAAGGCGTAAGCCAGCAGATTTACAGTCTGCCCCCGTTGGCCGCTTGGGTATCCCTCCTTACCACCCCATCCCGTTGCCGCCGAAGCGTTGCGGTGCGTGGTGGTGAGCCGCTTATTCTGCTGATGGGACGGGGGGCTGTCAACGCTTTTTTCCATTTTTTTCACACGCTGTCGCAAACCCATTGATACGCAAGGTTATTGCCCGGGAAGCGGCAGGGTCTCGTTGGCGAAAATTGCGACATGAGGGACGCCGTCGCCGCCGATCCAGCCCCGATACATGCCCTGGGTGTTGAACGGCGTGGCCATTTTTCCGTCTGCGCCGAGCACGATCGCACCGCCGTCGCCGCCCATCTGCGGAATCGTCTCGTTGATCACGCCCTTGCCGGCCTGCTCCGGGCTCTGCCCCTGGTAGCGCATGCGCGCACAGATCTCGTGCGCGGCCGCAGTGCGGATGTAGTACTCGCCCCACCCGGTGCCGGACACCGCGCAGCGTGCGTCGGCCCAGGTGCCGGCACCGATGATCGGCGAGTCACCGACCCGGCCGTAACGCTTGTTGGTCATGCCCCCGGTGGAGGTGCCGGCGGCCAGATGCCCCTGCGCGTCCAATGCGACCGCACCAACGGTACCGAAGTGCTTTGCAGTCTCCAGGTCGGCATGCGCCTGGCCGCTGGCCTCTTCCTTCAGCGCGCGCTGCAGCTGCTGCCAGCGCTTCTCTGTACGGAAGTAGGAGGGATCGACCAGAGGAATGCCCTGCTCGGCCGCGAAGGCTTCGGCGCCCTGCCCGACCATCATCACGTGGCGGGATTTCTGCATCACGGTCTGCGCCAGCAGGATCGGGTTGCGCACCCGCTGCACGCCCGCCACCGCGCCCGCCGCCTGGTTCGCGCCATCCATGACCGCCGCATCCAGCTCGTTGCGGCCGTCATGGGTGAACACTGCGCCCTTGCCGGCGTTGAAGGTGGGATCGTCCTCCAGCACTGTGATCGCGGCGGTGACTGCGGCCAGCGCGGGGCGCCCCGCCGCCAGTTCCGCATGACCCTTCAGCAGTGCCGCCCGCAGCGCGTCACGTGCGGCCTTTTCCTCGGCCGGCGACAGGTCCTTGCGCTCGACGCCGGCGCCGCCGTGGATGACCAGCAGCGGTGAAGTGGCCGGTGCGGCCTGGGCAAGCATGGGCAGGGACAGCAGCATAGACAGCGCCAGGCGCAGTTTCATCGGATACGTCTCCAGCAGTAACGGGGAATGGATTGCAGGGTAGTGCCGGCCGCTGGCCGGCGAGGGGCGCATCAGGAAAGGTGGGTTGCCGGCGAGCGGCCGGCACTACCGAAGCGTGAACTCAAGCTCGCCATCGCTGACGTCGGCCACGGCCTGATAGTCGGCCTCGGCCTGGACGTCATCCAGGCGCATGCGGCTGCCGCTGGCGACCACCGTTACCGGCACCGCGCGGAAGCGCAGCGGCTCGCCCTCGACCAGGCGGTCGGCATCGCGACCGGGGCTGACCACCCAGACCTTGCCCTCGCCATCAGCGCTGTAGACCTGCGCCTGGCCATCGGGCTCCACGCACAGGGCGGTGTCCTCGTCGACGCCGATGCCGACGATGTCGGGGTCGCCACTGTCCTGTGCGGCGCGCGCCACGAACACGATCAGGCGACCGAGCCGGTCGCGCTTGTCGAAGTGCGTGTCGGTGACTACGCGCTGCAGGTAGGGCATCTGCAGGAAGCCGCTGTCCATGGTCACCGCGCTGCCCATCGGGTCCGCCAGGGCACCGGCAGAGGTGATGCTGCCACCGTCCATCGCGCCGTAGGCATAGCCACCGAGGATGGCGAGCCCCGCACTGGTACCGGCAATCGGCTTGCCAGCGCGCACGTGGGCGTTCAGCGCGCGGTTGAGCGCAGTGCCCTTCCAGAAGCGGATGTAGCGCGATTGGTCACCACCGGCAATGAAGATGGCATCAGCTGCGGCAACCACGCGCAGCACGGCCGGATCGTCGGCGCCGCGGCGGCTGTCGAAGACCAGCGTCTGCACTGCGGTGGTACCGCCGATCTCGCGGTACAGGCGGTCCTGCAGCTCATCACTGCCAGAAGCGCGCAGGATCAGCACGCGGCCATTGCCAGCCTGCTTCAGCCACCAGTGGAAAGCCTCCGGCACCCATTCGCCACCGCCCATCAGCATCATGGCCGGTGCGCGCGGGCCGGGCCGGGGCGCGTCGAGATCGCCGGCTTCGTAGTAGGCGAAGCCCGGGCCCTGCAGGTCCTGCGCAAGGGCGACCAACGGCACGGCCAAGACCAGCAGCGCCAGCCAGGCGAAGGGGGCACGCAGGGTCCGATGGAGGCGTCGCATCTTGATCTCCCTGAACAAAATCGACTTGCAAGCGTTTCCACTCTTTGCCAGATAGGGACCCAGTAGTCAAGGACATGAAAAAGGCGTTAAATGCGCGCGCCCGTTCCGGAAATCTGAATGGGGGACAGGGCCCCTCCTCTGCGGGCCGGCTTCATTTCCGAGAATTCCTCATGCGTAGAAAGGCGATGGCGTGGTCGATCCAGCTGGCGTTGATGGGCGTGGCTGCTTCCGCGGCGGCCCAGGCACCGGCTTCCTCCTCGGTTCAACAACTGGATGCGGTGCAGGTCACCGGTTCGCGCATTCCGCGCGCCCAGGTGGAAGGCCCCGCCCCGATCACGGTGATCAACGCCGAACAGATCCGCTCCAGCGGCTTCACCAGCGTGCCGGACGTGTTGCGTGCAATGACCCAGAACGGCGGTGAGACCCAGAGCCAGCAGTCTTCCAGCGGCGCCGACTTCTCGCCGGGCGCCCAGCAGGTGGACCTGCGCGGCCTGGGCCCGAACCACACGCTGGTCCTGGTCAATGGCCGCCGCATCGCCGACTTCCCGATGCCGTTCAAGGGCCGCAGCAACTTCACCGATGTCTCCAACATCCCGCTGGGGATGATCGAGCGCATCGAAGTGCTGACCGGCAGCGCCTCGGCCATCTACGGCTCGGACGCGATCGCCGGCGTGGTCAACTTCATCCTGAAGAAGAAGGCCGACGGCACCACGATCGACATGCGCATGGGCACCACCAGCGAAGGCGGTGGCGAGTCGTTCGACATGAGCCTGGCCAGCGGCTTCAGCCGCGGCAACTTCAACGCCGTGTACAGCGTCGAGCTGCAGTCGCAGACCCCGCTGTGGGCCTATGAGCGCGACATCCAGGATTCGACCCAGGACGGCCCCACCGAGGGCTCTCGCATCGCCCGCCGCGCTTACCTGCGTACGGACTACAACGACGACTACCTGGATCCGGGCGCGGCCACCTGCGAAGCGCTGGCCGGGCAGAACCAGGGCAGCACCTACCGCGCCTACCGCCCGCGCTACGGTTACTACTGCGGCAGCGACGGCTCGATCGGCTACGGCACCATCCTCAGCAAGCGCCGCGGCGCCAATGGCTACGCCTCGCTGAGCTACGACTTCGACAACGGCCAGCAATGGTTCGCCGATGTGCAGCTGGGCTACCACACGATGTCGCTGATGCGCGACGTCACCAAGTGGGGCCGCATGGACGCCAATGGCGATGAGTCGGGCTATTTCAACAACCAGGCCACCGGCGAGATCGAGTTCTGGCAGCGCCAGTTCTCACCCGAGGAAATGGGGGGCCTGCGCAATGCGATGGTACGCAGCACGCAGAAGACCTTCAGCGTGACCACCGGCTTCAAAGGCAATCTGGCCGGCAACTGGGACTACGAAGCGGCGCTGAGCCATTCTCAGTACCAGTCGCGGATCAGCTGGGCGCAGATCATCGCCGCCAAGGCCAATGACCTGTTCCTTGGCCCGCAGCTGGGCGTGGACGACGACGGTTTCCCGATCTACAACGCGGACCCGTCGCGGCTGTACCGGCCGCTGACCCGCGCCGAGTACGATTCGATTGCCGCACGCACTACCTATTCGCCGAAGTCGCGCACCGAGACGGCTGCATTCACGCTGACCAATTCCGCGCTGTTCGGCCTGCCAGGCGGTGATGCCGGGTTCGCCGCGACCGTGGAAGTGGGCCAGCAGGCCTATGCACTGAATCCCGATCCGCTGGCCACCCAGTACTACTACTACAGCTGGAAGGATTCGGACGGCCAGGGCTCGCGCAACCGCTGGGCGACCGCCGCCGAGCTGCGCATGCCGCTGCACGAGACGGTCAACCTGAGCGTGGCCGGCCGCTACGACCAGTACCGCTATTCCGGCCACACCATCGGCAAGGCGACCTGGAGCGGCGGTCTGGAATGGCGCCCGATCGACACGCTGCTGGTACGCGGTTCGTATGGCACCGCGTTCCGCGCGCCGGACCTGCACTACGTGTTCGCCGGACCGGGCAACGACGAGACCACCGCCGAAGACCTGTACAGCTGCCGCGCCGATGGCGCTAGCGACTGTTCCGACTACGAGCGCAACCTGATCCGCAGCCGCACCGGCAACCGCCAGCTCGACCCGGAAACCAGCACCTCGTGGAGTGCAGGCTTCGTCTGGTCGCCGGCGATCGGCCTGGACCTGTCGGTGGACTGGTTCGACATCGACATGCGCAAGCAGGTGCAGGACATGGATGTGCGCACCCTCCTGGCCAACGAAGCGAACTGCCGGCTCGGCAGTGCCGACATCAATTCGCCGACCTGCGTGGACGCGCTCGACCGCATCACCCGTACCAGCGACGGCCGCCTGTACGGCGTGCGCGTGGCGCCGATCAACGTCGCCCGCGAGTCGACCTCCGGCATCGACGTCGGCCTGCGCTACCGCCTGCAGACCGGTATCGGCGACTTCATCCTCAATGGCACCCACACCTGGGTGAAGAAGCACGATTTCCAGCGCTACCCCGGCGATCCGACCCTGGACCAGTTCGCGGTCAACAGCGGATTCGACATCCCGCGCACCAAGACCAGCCTGAGCGTGACCTGGGAGAAGGACGCGTGGGCGGCCACGGTCTACGGTTCGCGCCTGGGCAAGCTGCCGACCTCGGACAACTACGACCAGTCGTTCGACTGGGAAAGCGGTGACAGCCCCTACGTGAAGGCGACCTACCGCTACAACGCCTCGGTGCAGTATCGCTTCGACGACCATTCGCGCCTGTCGCTGTCGGTGGTCAACGTGTTCAACAAGATGCCGCCGAAGGATGCCACCTACACCGCGTATCCGTACTACGACGTGTCCTGGTTCGACAGCGTCGGCCGCACCATCAACCTGCAGTACACCCACAAGTTCGGTGGCAGCGCGCTGTAAGGCACACCGTATTGCAGAACGTGGACAACAAGGCCCGCCACTGGCGGGCCTTGTTGTCCATGCACACTGCACCCGGTAGATGCCCACCTTGGTGGGCATTCGTTGCAGCGCACCCGCCCTGGGTTTTCCACACCGCACGTGGAAAGCGATGGGGGTTTGGTGTGGACAAGTCCCTGCGAGCCACGCATTGCAATGGTTTCGAAGGGTGGCAATTTTTTGTCCAGACAGAATCCGGGTTTTCCACATGCGCCGTGGAAAGCGATGGGAACTAGGTGTGGACAAGTAGGTGGGAGTGTTGCCACGCAAGCGTTTCGAAGCACGGCGAAAATTTGTCCGCGCTGCGCGGGCAATCCCTGCAGAGCCGAGCCGACGCTCGGCTCCTGCTGGCATCAGCCGAGCATGGGCTCGGCTCTGCAGCGATACGCAGGGTTTTCCACACCCGACGTGGAAAGCGATGGGAGTTTGCTGTGGACAAGTACCGGCGAACATCACACCGCAAGCGTTTCGCAGCGTGGTGTTTTTTTGTCCATCGCTGGAAACGCGAACGCCCCGCACTGGGCGGGGCGTCCGGGGTCGATCCGATGCCGCTGGATCAGACGTTGAAGCGGAAGTGCAGGATGTCGCCTTCCTGCACGCGGTATTCCTTGCCTTCCAGGCGCAGGCGACCGGCTTCCTTGGCGCCGGCTTCGCCCTTGTACTTGATGAAGTCGTCATACGCGATCGTTTCGGCGCGGATGAAGCCCTTCTCGAAGTCGGTGTGGATGACGGCGGCAGCCTGCGGGGCGGTGGCGCCCTTGCGTACGGTCCACGCGCGGACTTCCTTCACGCCGGCAGTGAAATAGGTCTGCAGGCCGAGCAGGCTGTAGGCCGCGTTGATCACGCGGTTCAGGCCCGGCTCGCTCAGGCCCAGATCGGCCAGGAAGGTGTCGCGGTCTTCGTCGTCAAGCTGTGACAGCTCTTCCTCGATCGCGGCCGACACCGGCACCACCTGCGCGCCCTCGGCGGCGGCGTGCGCGCGCACGGCTTCCAGGTGCGGGTTGTTCTCGAAGCCGTCTTCCAGCACGTTGGCGATGTACATCACCGGCTTCAGGGTCAGCAGGAACAGGTCGCGCACCAGCGCCTTCTCTTCCTCGTCCAGGCCGACCGAGCGACCGGCCTTGCCGTCCGACAGCGCAGCCTGCAGCTTGGCCAGCACCGGCTTGCGCGCCGCTGCGTCCTTGTCGCCGCCCTTGGCCGCACGCTCGGCACGGTTCAGCGCCTTCTCGACACTGTCCAGGTCAGCCAGCGCCAGCTCGGTGTCGATGGTTTCGATGTCAGAGATCGGATCGACCTTGCCAGCCACGTGCACGATGTCGCCGTGCTCGAAGCAGCGCACCACGTGGGTGATCGCGTCGACTTCGCGGATGTGCGCCAGGAACTTGTTGCCCAGGCCTTCACCGCTGGCGGCACCGGCCACCAGGCCGGCGATGTCGACGAACTCGACCGCGGTCGGGATGACCTTCTGCGGATTGATGATGCCCGCCAGCTCGTTCAGGCGCGGGTCCGGCACCGGCACGATGCCGACGTTCGGCTCGATGGTGCAGAACGGGAAGTTCGCCGCGGCGATACCCGCCTTGGTCAGCGCATTGAACAGGGTCGACTTACCGACGTTGGGCAGGCCGACGATGCCGCATTTGATACCCATGGGTGACAGCTCTCTGGGGTGAAAGTGATTGGGGAAACAGCGGCCTGGGCGCTGCTTTTCCAATCATTCTCCGTACCGACCAACGGTCGGTACCTACCGGATTGGATGGTTCCACACCGACCAACGGTCGGTACCTACAGCTTATTTCGGGGTGTGCAGCCGCTTCATCGCTTCGCTGAAATCGCCCTGTACCGCCAGCGGCATCACGTCGACCGCATCGTCGATGGCGCGTGCGATCAGCACGTCGTCCTCCTTGGACGGGCGCCCCAGCACCCAACCCACTACGCGGTCCTTGTGGCCGGGATGGCCGATGCCCACGCGCAGGCGATGGAACTTGCCGTGGCCGAGCAGGCGGATGGTGTCGCGCAGGCCGTTCTGGCCGCCGTGGCCACCGTCGAACTTCAGCCGCGCCACGCCGGGCGCCAGGTCCAGTTCGTCGTGTGTGAGCAGGGTTTCTTCCGGTTCGATCTTCCAGAACCGCTGTGCGGCGGTGACCGACTTGCCGCTGAGGTTCATGAAGGTGGCGGGCTTGAGCAGCCACACCGTCTGCCCGGCGATCTCGACCTTGGCGGTCTCGCCGAACAGCTTGCTGTCCACATTCCATCGCGCACCGGCTTTTTCCGCCAGGGCCTCAACGAAATGAAACCCGGCATTGTGCCGGGTCCGGGCGTGTTCAGATCCGGGGTTGCCCAGACCGACGATCAGTCGCAGTCCTGCCATGGTTCCTTCCAGTACGGTGCCTGCCCGGAGGCAGGCACCGTAACGGTATTACTCGGCGGCAGCCGCTTCTTCGTCAGCCGCGTCGGCCTTGCCGGCCTTGGCGGTGACGATGGCGTCGTCGTGGTCCTTGCCCAGCGCCAGCGCCGGGATTTCCACGCCCTTCGGCAGCTTGATGTCGGACAGGTACACCACGTCACCGGCCTTCAGCTCGCCCAGGTCGACTTCGATCGACTCCGGCAGGTCCTTCGGCAGGCAGGTGATGGTCACTTCCTTCAGTTCGTGGGTGACCACGACGTCGGCAGCCTTGCCGGCCGGCGAGGTGTCTTCGTTGACGAAGTGCAGCGGGACCGAAGCGGTCAGGGCTTCGTTCTCGTTCACGCGCTGGAAGTCCAGGTGCATGATCAGCTGCTTGTACGGGTGGCGCTGCATGTCACGCAGCAGGACCTTCTGCACCTGGCCATCCAGGTTCAGGTCCAGGATCGAGGCATAGAACCACTCGTTCTGCTGGGCCAGCCAGATTTCGTTGTGGTCCAGGCTGATGGCGACCGGCTCGGCGTTGCCGCCGTACACGATGGCCGGGATCACACCGGCGTGACGCAGGCGGCGGCTCGCACCCTTACGCTGCAGTTCACGCTTGGTGACCTTGATTTCATGGGTCTTCGACATTTTCGACTACTCAGGTTGTTGCCGCGCCCTGCGGCGTGGCGGTTGAAGATGCTTCCGCGACCAGAAGCATCCGGGTATGCCCCCGCCGTTGCCGGCAGGGGCGAAAAAATCAGTCGACGTACAGCGAGCTGACCGACTCGCCGAAGGCGATGCGGCGCATCGTTTCGGCCAGCATTTCCGCCACGCTCAGCTGGCGGATCTTGCTGCACACCCGCGCCGCGTCCTTCAGCGGGATGGTGTCGGTCACCACCAGCTCGTCGAGCTGGGAATTGGTGATGTTGTCCACCGCCGGGCCCGACAGCACCGCGTGGGTGCAGTAGGCGGCGACCTTGAGCGCACCGCGCGCCTTCAGGGCAGCGGCAGCGGCGCACAGGGTGCCGGCGGTGTCGACGATGTCATCGACCATCACGCAGGTCTTGCCTTCGACGTCACCGATGATGTTCATCACGGTGGAGACGTTGGCGCGCGGGCGGCGCTTGTCGATGATCGCCAGGTCGGCGTCATCCAGGCGCTTGGCCACGGCACGGGCGCGGACCACGCCGCCCACGTCCGGCGACACGACGATCAGGTTCTCGGTGCCGTAGGCGCGCCAGATGTCGGCCAGCAGCAGCGGGGACGCATACACGTTGTCCACCGGAATATCGAAGAAGCCCTGGATCTGGTCGGCGTGCAGGTCGACGGTCAGCACGCGATCAGCGCCAGCGGTGCTGAACATCTTCGCCGCCAGCTTGGCGGTGATCGGCACGCGCGAGGAACGCATGCGGCGATCCTGCCGCGAGTAGCCGAAGTACGGCACCACGGCGGTCACGCTGGCCACCGATGCGCGCTTGAGCGCGTCGATCAGCACCAGCAGTTCCATCAGGTTTTCCGCGCTCGGCGCGCAGGTCGGCTGGATCACGAACACGTCCTGCTTGCGGACGTTCTCTTCGATCTCCACCTGCACTTCACCATCGGAGAAGTGCGAGACCAGCGCCTTGCCCGGGCGAACCCCCAGTTCCTTGCAGATGTTCTGCGCCAGACGTTTGTTGGCGTTGCCGGAAAAGACCAGCAGGTTCGGGGACTCTTGCATCATGATTGTCTCGGGCGGGGACGAGTGGCGGGGATCCGGAGTCGGCAAGGACCCCGATGGACCCTTGCTGCTGACAACACCGCGGTTGTTTCCACGTCCCGCGCGGGCGATGCGCTGGAAGGCGCGGACACAGCCGCTATTGGCAGGGGCGGTAGGATTCGAACCTACGAATGCCAGGATCAAAACCTGGTGCCTTGGGCCTCTTGGCGACGCCCCTGCATTGATAAATCAGTGTTGCTCGAGTGCATCCAGCAGTGGCGAACGCGCAACGCCCGCTGCCACCCTTGCCCGCAACTCCTTCGGCAACTTCGACCGTCCCTGCTCTGCGGCAGACTGCGATGCGAACTCGACGAAACAACCACTTCCCGAACCGGTCAGCCGCGCCGTGCCGATATTGCTCAACGCGGCGAACGCTGCCTCGACGGCAGGCTCACGGCGGCGCAGCACCGGTTCGAACGCGTTCCCGACCAGGGTCCCGGAAGCGAAGTCCTCTATTTTCGCCACTGGGCTGCCGCGCGTCAAATCCGGGTCTGCGAACAGAGCCGGGGTGGGAACATGAACACCCGGTTCAACCACCACATACCAGGCCGGCTCCAGCACGATCGGCTGCAGGCGCTCACCCACCCCTTCGGCCCAGGCATTGCGCCCGCGCACGAACACCGGCACGTCAGCGCCCAGGCGCAGGCCCAGCGCAGCAAGCGCGTCCTCATCCAGACCGGCACGCCAGAGCCGGTTCAGCACCACCAGTACGGTAGCCGCGTCGGACGAACCGCCGCCAAAGCCACCGCCTGCAGGAACGTGTTTTTCGACGATGATGTCTGCGCCTTGCACGATATTGGCCACATCTTTCAGAAGCCGCGCGGCGCGGACCGCCAAGTCATCCGCCTCGGCCACGCCAGCCAGCCCCTCGCCCTGCCGGCGCACCTGGCCGTCTTCACGCAGGCGCAGACCGATGCGATCGCCCCAGTCCAGCAGGCGGAACACGGTCTGCAGCTCGTGGTAGCCATCGGCACGGCGGCCGTTGATGTGCAGGAACAGGTTCAGCTTGGCCGGGGCCGGCCACCAGGACCAGCCCCTATCATCGCGCCCGGCACTCATGGGGTGCCCTGCCCCCATTGGTCGACCAGCAGGCGCACCTTGGCGTCGCCATTGCCGGCCTCGATCCGGCGCGGCAGCGCCGGGCGCCCGGCCTCGGCCGGGTACCAGTCCAGGTACTGCACCTGCCAGCCCATCTGCTGCATGCGACGCGGCCGGCCTTCACCATCACGCTCGACCTTCTCCGGACCGGCCGCATCACCGGCCACCAGGCCACGGATCCACGCCGGCAGCTGGTTGACCGGGATGTCCCAGCCGGTCGCCTCCAGCAGCAGTTGCTGGGCGTCTTCGCCGTCACGCGGCCCGCCGGCCAGTCCTTCCAGGCGACCGGCTTCGGAATGGGTATCGCCGGTCAGCTTCCAGCTCTGTCGGGTCACCGGCGCGCTCAGCTCAACCACATAGCGGCGTCCTTCCTGCTTCCAGTCGATGCGTCCGCTGCCGCCGTCCTTGCCCTTGCTGACCGCGACCCGGCCCTGGAAAGTCCAGTCCGGCTGTGCCTGCAGCGCGGCCACGCGCGCCGCCTCGGCCTGCGCCGCCTCGGCCGAAACAACCTCGACCACCGCCGGCGCCGGGGTCTTCTGCGTGCCCACGCTGGTACAGGCGGTCAACGCCAGGGCCGCAGTTGCCAACAGCAGCGGCCGGATCAGGGAAACACTCATGGATTGAATTTCTCGCGGGCGCGCAGCAGCGCGCGGTTTTCGGGGTCGAGCTTGGCCGCTTCGTCGAAGAAATGGCGGGCCTCGTCATGCTTGCCCAGCACCCACAACACTTCGCCGACATGGGCGGCGATCTCGGGGTCCTTGGCCAGGGTCCAGGCACGGCGCAGCTGCACCAATGCTTCTTCCTTGCGGCCCAGGCGGTACAGCACCCAGCCATAGCTGTCGACGATGGCAGCGTTGTCCGGTTCGGCTACGCGGGCGCGGTCGATCAGCTCCAGCGCTTCCTGCAGGCGACCGGTGCGATCGGCCAGGGTGTAACCCAGCGCGTTCAATGCCGGCACGTTCTCCGGGTCGGTCACCAGGATCTTGCGCAGGTCGGCCTCGGCGCGCGGGATCTCGTCGCGGCGTTCCCAGGTGAGCGCACGGGCGTACAGCAGGCCGTTGTCATCCGGGTAGGCGGCCAGGCCGCGGGCCAGCGCATCCAGCTCCCCGGCACTGTCGTCAGCACGCTGGCGCAGTTCGGCCTCCAGCAGGTAGGCATCGCGGCGCACATCGTCGTCGACCACCGCATCGGACTGGATCGCGTGCACTTCATCCAATGCCTGCGGCAGGCGCCCGGCCAGGGCCTGGGCGTTGGCCGCGCGCAGGCGCGCCTCGCTCAGTTCATCGCCACCGGGCACGCTGTGGTACCACTGCACCGCCTCGGGATAACGCTTCAGGTATTCGGCGATCTTGCCCAGCAGCAGGCGCTGCGCCGGGTCCGGCTTGGCCGCCTGCCGCGACAGTTCGTTGTAGAGGTTGGACAGCGCCGCCTTGTCGCCCTGCTTGGCCAGCAGCGAGGCGCGCATGCCCCAGGTCTGCACGTCCTGCGGGCCGAACGCGAGCACGCGCTCGGCGGCGGACGGCTGGCCGAGGCTGTCGTAGGCGATGGCCACTGCATTGCGCAGTTCCGGGTCCTGTCGGGTCTTCGGCTCCACATCGTGCAGCAGCGACAGCGCCTTGCCGGTCTCCCCGGCCTGCTGCAGCTGGCTGGCGCGCAGCAGCGCCACACGCGGTTCCTCGGGGAAGCGCTTGACCACTTCATCGATCATGCGCCGCGCCAGCTCGGGCTTGTCCATGCGCAGGGCAAGGCGTCCGAACTCCTGCCACGCCTCGATCTTCGGCGGAATGGCGTTGGCGTCGACCAGCTCGCCCAGCACCTGCGCCGGCACTGCCGGGTCACGGCCGCCGCCGATCAGGGCGGCCAGGGCGAACTTCCAGCCACGTTCATCCGGGTCGGCCAGCAAGGCCTGCAGATCGCCACGCGCTGCCTTCACATCGCCCTGGCGCATGGCCAGCGCGGCAGCGGCACTGCGCATGGTCAACGAGCTGGGCGCGCGCTGCTGCCACAGGGCCAGGCCCTTGGCGGCGCTGGAGTCATCGTTGGCGAGCATGGAAATGCGGGTCGCGCGCTCGGCCAGGCCGGCGTCGCCGTCGGTCTGCTGGGCGGCCTGCAGGTACCAGCGGGCCGCCTCGGCCAGCTTGCCGGCCTGCAGCGCGAACTCACCGGCCATCACCGGTTCCAGCGCCAGTTCCTCAGTGGCCGGGGCCCGTACGGGGGCCTTGGCCGGCACCGCCGCCAGGGCCTGGCTGCAGGCCAGGGACAGCAGCAGAACACTGGGGATGCGAATCAATGCGGGCATCGTCGGCATCGGGGCCTTAAAATATCGTCCAATGGCCAGCAGCTTATCGCAAGCAACTGAACAATGACCCTGTGGGTGCTCGGACTGAATCACCAGACCGCACCGGTGGAGCTGCGCGAGCGCGCGGCCTTCGCCGGTGAGGCGTTGCCGCGCGCGCTCGGTTCGCTGCGCGACACTCCGCAGATCGCCGAGGCGGTGCTGCTGTCCACCTGCAACCGCACCGAGCTGTATGCCGTGGCCGATTCGGCACAGGCACTGGACCAGTGGCTGCAGGCCCAGGCCGGCGACCTGCAGGGCTACCTGTACCAGCATGCCGATGCAGAAGCCGTACGCCACCTGTTCCGGGTCGCCACCGGCCTGGACTCGATGGTGCTGGGCGAACCGCAGATCCTCGGCCAGGTGAAGGACGCATGGTCGACCGCGCGTGACCACGGCCTGCTCGGCCAGCGCCTGGACCGCCTGTTCCAGCAGACCTTCTCGGTGGCCAAGCGTGCGCGCACCGATACCCAGGTCGGCGCCAACCCGGTATCGGTGGCGTCGGCGGCGGTGCGCCTGGCGCAGAACGCGTTCGCGCGGCTGGACGATTCCACCGTGCTGCTGGTCGGTGCCGGCGAGACCATCGAACTGGCTGCACGGCACCTGAGCGAAGGCAAGGTACGCCGGCTGCTGATCGCCAACCGCACCCTCGCCCACGCGCAGGAACTCGCCAGCCGCCATGGTGGCGTAGCCCTGCCGCTGACCGAACTGGACCGCCACCTGGGCGAGGCCGACGTGGTGTTCTCGGCCACCGCTGCGCGCGAACCGGTGATCCACCGCGAGATGGTGGCCAAGGCCCTGCGCGCGCGCCGGCACAAGCCGATGCTGCTGTTCGACCTGGCCGTGCCGCGTGACATCGAGGCGGAGGTCGGCACGCTCAACGACGCCTTCCTCTACACCGTCGACGACCTGGAGCGCGCGGTGGAAGACAACCGCCGCGGACGCCGCGAGGCGGCCGCCGAGGCCGAGGCGATCATCGACCTTCAGGTATCGCGTTTTATCGAGACCCAGCAGGCCAGCGCCCACCAGGCGCCGCTACGACAGCTGCGTGCGTTCGGCGAGGCCACCCGCACTGAACTGCTGGAACGCGCGCGCCAGCAGCTGGCCAACGGCAAGCCGGCCGACGAAGTGCTGGAACTGCTGGCCCACGGCCTGACCAATCGATTGCTGCATCCTCCTACCGCTGCCCTGCGCGCTGCCGCACTGAGCGGCGATGCCGACCTGACCCGCGCCGCCGAGCGCCTGTTCCCGGCTACGCCGGGTTACCGCCACCCACCCGTGAGACCCGATGACGCCGACCCTGCGCCGTAAGCTGGAAGCGCTGGCCGAGCGCCGCGAAGAACTGGAACGCCTGCTCGCCGAACCCGACGTGGTCGCCGACAACACCCGTTTCCGCGACCTTTCGCGCGAATTCGCCCAACTTGAACCGGTTGCCACTGCACTGGCCGATGAAGCACGTGCCAAGGCCGATCTGGCCGCCGCCGAAGGCATGCGCGCCGACCCCGACCTGCGCGAGCTGGCCGACGAGGAAATCGCCGCCGCGCAGGCGCGCCTGCTGGAACTGGAGCAGGAGCTGGCGTTGCTGCTGGTACCGCGCGACCCGCGCGACGAAGGCAACCTGTTCCTGGAAGTGCGCGCGGGTACCGGCGGCGATGAAGCGGCGATCTTTGCCGGCGACCTGTTCCGCATGTACGCCCGCTATGCCGAGCGCCAGGGCTGGAAGGTCGAGATCGAATCGGACAATCCCGGCGAGCACGGTGGCTACAAGGAAGTGGTGGCACGGGTGGTCGGCCGTGGTGCGTTCTCGCGCCTGAAGTTCGAATCGGGCACGCACCGAGTGCAGCGCGTGCCGGCCACCGAATCGCAGGGCCGCATCCATACCTCGGCGGCCACCGTGGCGATCATCCCGGAGGCCGACGAAGTCGATGACATCGTCATCAACCCGGCCGACCTGAAGGTGGATACGTTCCGCTCCTCCGGCGCCGGTGGCCAGCACGTCAACAAGACCGAGTCGGCGATCCGCATCACCCACGTACCGACCGGCGTGGTGGTGGAATGCCAGACCGAACGCAGCCAGCACGCCAACCGCGACAAGGCGATGAAGCGCCTGAAAGCGCAGCTGCTCGACGCCGAGCGCCAACGCCAGGACGCGGCCCAGGCCGAGTCGAGGCGCCTGCAGGTCGGCAGTGGTGATCGCAGCCAGCGCATCCGCACCTACAACTTCCCGCAGGGGCGCATCACCGATCACCGCGTGGAGGGTCTGACCCTGTACGACCTGCCCAACATCCTGGCCGGCGACCTCGATCCGCTGCTGCAGCGGCTCAGCCACGAACACCAGGTCGACGCCCTGGCCCAGCTGTCGGCAGGCTGAGCACGATGTCGGCCTGGCAGCAGCGACAGCAACTGCAGCAAGCGATCGCCCGCCAGCCCGACGACTTCGTCGCCTGGGTGATGCTGGCCGACGTGGAACTGGAAGCCGGCGACATCGCTGCCGGCGAACAGGCCGCGCGACGTGCGCTGCAGCTGCGCCCGAATCACCCCGAAGCGCTGGCACGGCTGGGCCGCGTGGCGTGGATGGCCGGTGCACATGGCGATGCGGCCAAGCTGCTCGGCCAGGCCTCGGCATTGGCACCGCAGCATCCCGGCATTGCGCTGTGGCTGGGCCATGCACTGGAAGATGCCGATGATGCCGAAGGCGCGTCGGCGGCCTATCGACGCGCGCATGGGCTGATGCCGGCCGAGCCGTACATCGCCGCCCAGCGCCTGGCCTGGCAGCGTCGCCTGTGCGATTGGCAGGACCTGGACACGCTGGCGGCACAGGTGCGCGCCGCCGTTGCCAGCGGCCAGGGCGTGGTCGAGCCGTTCGCCTTCCTCAGCGAGGACGCCAGCGCTGCCGAACAGTTGGCCTGCGCGCACACCCGTGCGCTGGCCGTGGCTGCCTCGGTGCGGCCATTGCCGCCGGCAACGGTGTGCCCGCACGGCCCGCTGCGCGTCGGCTTCCTCTCCAATGGGTTCGGCGCACATCCGACCGGATTGCTGACCGTGGCGCTGTTCGAGCAGCTGCGTCGCGACCCCGCACTGCAACTGCATCTGTTCGCACTGAACCGCGACGACGGCAGCCGCATTCGCCAGCGCCTGCAGGCAGCGGCGCAGCTGCATGATGTGGCTGGCCTGCGACACACCGATACCGCCGCACGCATCCGCGCACAGGGCATCGACCTGCTGTTCGACCTGCGCGGCTGGGGCGGTGGCGGCACGCCGGAAGTGTTGGCGATGCGCCCTGCCCCGCTGCAATTGAACTGGCTGGCCTATCCGGGCACGTCGGGGGCGCCGTGGATGGACGCGCTGGTCGGCGATGCCTTCGCCCTGCCGCCGGCACTGGAGCCGTGCTACAGCGAACGCGTGCTGCGCCTGCCACGAGCCTTCCAGCCGTCAGACAATACGCGCGTGCTGGAGCCTGCGCCGACCCGTGCGGACTGCGGCCTGCCCGCGCAGGGCGTGGTGTTCTGCTGTTTCAACAACAGCTACAAGCTCAACCCGCGCAGCATGGGCCGTGCCTTCGCAGTGCTGCAGGCAGTGCCCGGCAGCGTACTGTGGCTGCTGTCCGGACCGGGCCAGGCCGACGCCCGCCTGCGCACTGCCGCGCAGGCTGCCGGCCTGGACCCGGCGCGCCTGGTGTTCATGGCCAAGCTGCCGCATCCGCAGTACCTGGCCCGTTACCCGCTGGCCGACCTGTTCCTCGACACGCATCCGTACAACGCGCACACCACCGCGTCCGACGCACTATGGGCCGGCTGCCCGGTGCTGACCTGCCCGGGTGACACCTTCGCCGCGCGCGTGGCCGGCAGCCTCAACCACCATCTGGGAATGGCACGGATGAATGTCGCCGACGATGCGGCGTTCATCACCACCGCCAGCACGCTGGGCAACGACCCTGCAGCACTGGCGGCGTTGCGCGCTGAACTGGCACAGGCGCGCGAGCGCAGCGGGCTGTTCGACATGGACGGGTTTGCCCGCGATCTGTCGACGTTGGTGCAGCAGCTGGCGCGCGAACACGGCTGGCTGGGAACAACCGAACCGACTGGGTAATGTCGGCTGGGTAATGTCGATTGGATGACGTCGACTGGGTAACGTCCATTGGATGACGTCGACTGGGTAGAGTCGACTGCTGGTCGACTGCCCTCGGCAGGAAGCCGAAAACCCCGCGCTGCGCGCGATAGTCGACTGACCGTCGACTCTACCCGGCGTCGACATCGCCTGGGCAGCCCCTGCGCTACGCTCGGGCTTCCTCCCCGCGTGGTGTGACGATGGCCAAGCTCAAGCGCAAGGACTACGACGAACTGCTGCTGCCGCTGCAGCTGGAACTGACCGCCATGGCGCGCTGGGTGCAGCACAGCGGACAGCGCCTGCTGGTGCTGTTCGAAGGCCGTGATACCGCAGGTAAAGGCGGCGCGATCCAGGCCATCAGCCAGCACCTCAACCCGCGCCAGTGCCGGGTGGTCGCGCTGCCCAAGCCCACCGACCGCGAAGCCACGCAGTGGTACTTCCAGCGCTACGCCTCGCACTTGCCCGCCGCCGGCGAGATCGTGCTGATGGACCGCAGCTGGTACAACCGCGCAGGCGTCGAACGGGTGATGGGCTACTGCAGCGAGACCGAGTACCAGCAGTTCCTGCGCCAGGCGCCAGTGTTCGAAGAGCTGCTGGTGGACGACGGCATCCTGCTGTTCAAGTACTGGCTGTGCGTGGACCAGGAGCAGCAGGAGAAGCGCTTCGCCGAGCGCCATCTCGATCCGCTGAAGGGCTGGAAGCTCTCCCCGGTGGACCTGAAATCCCGCAGCAAGTACAGCGCGTACACCGAGGCCCGCGAGGCGATGCTGCGCGCGACGCATCGGGAGGCGGCACCGTGGACGTTGGTGGATTTCAACGACCAGCGGCTGGGCCGGCTGACGCTGGTGCGCAACCTGCTGGACCGGCTGCCGGACACGCGCGTGGATGCGCCGTTGCCGGAGCTGCCGAAGCTGAAGGGCAAGCTGCATCGCGAGCACTACGATGTGCTGAAGCCGATCGAGGACTTCCCGGTCGAGGATTAGGGTGGGTCGGCAGGGCCTGCGGCCCTGCACCTGCAGGGGCCAGAGCAACGGCAACAGCAACAGCAACGGCGGGCTTCCTGAGGGATGGCGGGGCGGGTCCGGGTGCGGGGGGCGCTGCAAGTACGTCCATGTAAGCTCGGTCGCCGCATCCATGCGGCTCACGCCCCCGCACCCGGACCCACCCCGCCTTCGACAGATTCTCGCGATCTGTCGTTGATCCACACCATGCGTGGATGCTCCTCATTCGATTGTCGAAATATTCGATTTGTCTGGAGAATCATCCACGCATGGCGTGGATCTACCAGACATGAGAAATCTGTCAGAGGCGGGGCGGTGTCGGAGTGCGGGGTGTCAGCCGCATGGATGCGGCTGCCAAGCCTACATGGACGTACTTGCGGCGTCCCCGCACTCCGACACCGCCCCGCCACAACACGGAAATCGCACTTTGGCTGTTGCTGTTGCCGTTGCTTGAATGTTTCGGCGGGTGCAGGGCCGCAGGCCCTGCCGCCCAACCCCATTACTTGGCAGCAGCGATCTGCTTTTCGATGTCGGCGGCCGTCACCGGGCCGAGGAAGGTGTGCGCCAGCTTGCCCTGTGGATCCAGCAGGTGCGTCAGCGGCAGGCCGCGCGGCGTGGCGAAATCGGCCGGCGGATCGAACGGGTCCACGATCACGATCGGATAGGTGACCGGATGCTTGGTCAGGAACGACTGCATTTCCGGCACTTCGATGTCCTCATAGGCCAGGCCGACCACTTCGATGTTGCTGCGCATCGCATGCAGCGCCGACAACTCCGGCATCTCCTTGCGGCACGGGGCACACCAGGTCGCCCAGAAGTTCACCACCACCCACTTGCCGCGGCGCGCGGCCAGGTCGTAGTCGCTGCCATCCACCGCCTTCATCTTCAGCGTCGGGAACTCGGCGGTGGTGCGCTCGGCCGGGGTTTCCTCGACCGGTGCCGGTGCGGTCGGCGTCGGTGCCTGCGCCGGCGGTTGGCTGCTGGCCGGCGTCGGCTCCTGGGCCGGCTTGCAGGCCGACAGTGCCAGCAGCAGGGCCAGCGGGAGCAGCAACGGGGTCTTGCGGGTCATGGCATGTCTCCAGAGTCGGTATAGATATCGCTGACCTTGCGCTTCAGGCGTTCACGCAGGGGCAGTCGCAGATCATCCAGCGCCGCCAATGCGGCACGGCCCAGGCTGTCGTCGCGATACGGCAGATGCTGCTCGGCTACCGGAATGCGCAACTGGGTACATTCGTAAAGATCGGCAAGGCTGACCTGGTCCAGGTCGCGCGAGAGCAGCCATTCGCCGCGTTCATCGCGGCGCAGCAGGCCGATCTCCTGCAGGTTGCAGGCCAGGTCCTGCAGCAGCGAATCGGTCAGCATCGGCTCCAGCCGCAGGATTTCATCGTCGGCCAGGCCCTTGCCCTTGGCACGGGCGTGGTGGAAGCGGCCGAGCAGGCGCAGCAGGCCATAGAACTCGTAGCCCTGCGGCAGGCGCAGTTCCACCGGCTGGTAGCGGAAGGCCGCCATCGACGAAGACAACGATGCGCCCAGCAGCACCGCCACCCAGCACAGGTAGATCCACAGCAGCAGGATCGGCACGAAGGCCACCGTGCCATACAGCTTCTGGTAGGACTGGAAGCTGCCCAGGTAGGCGCCGATACCCCACTTCACCAGCTCCAGGATCACCGCGGCCAGAATGGCGCCAGGCACTGCATGCCGCCACTTCACCGTGTGGTGCGGCACCACCCGGAACATCAGCGTGATGCAGACGAACTCGATCAGGATCGGCGCCAGCCGCAGTGCCAGTTCGGCCAGCCAGCGGCCCTCCTGGGTGCCGAACAGCGGCATCGCGAACACCCGCGCCGACACCGCCAGCGAAGCCGCCGCGAGCATCGCGCCCAGCGTCAGTACAGTCCAGTAGACCAGGAAGCGGGTCAGCTTGGGCCGGGTCGAGCCGACCCGCCAGATCTGGTTGAAGGTTTCTTCAACACTGTTGAGCGTGATCAGCAGCGACACCACCAGCGCGATGAAGCCGGCGGCGGTGAGCTGACCGGCACTGGCCGAGAACTGCCGCAGGTAGCCCTCGGCCGCGCGCGCGGCATTGGGCACGAAGTTGGAGAAGACGTAATCGCTGAGCTGGTCGCTCCAGCGGTCGAAGACGGGGAAGGCCGACAGCACGCCGAACACCACGATCGCCAGCGGTACCAGCGCGAACACCGTGGTGTAGGCCAGCGCCGCCGCTGCCTGGAACAGGCGGTCGTCGAGGAAGCGATGCCACAGGAAGCGGCCGAAACTGATGGCCCGTGCGCGATCCCGCGCGCGCTCCATCCACAGGTTGAGCGTATCCAAAGGTTCCATCGGTGGAAGGGTACCCGATGCGGAATGCTGGCAGGATAGCCATACTGGCGACCACACGACGAGGAGAAGCGGGCACGATGGGCGAGATTCTGGTGCTGTACTACAGCCGGGGCGGTTCGGTGGCACGGCTGGCGCGCCAGATCGCGCGGGGCATTGGCGAAGTGCCGGGCATGAGCGCGCGCCTGCGCACGGTGCCGCCAGTGGCCGCCGTGACCCAGACCGCGCAGCCGCCGGTACCCGACGACGGCGCCCCCTATGTGAGCGTGCAGGACCTGGTGGAATGCCAGGGCCTGCTGCTCGGCAGCCCGACCCGCTTCGGCAACATGGCAGCCCCGGTCAAGCACTTCCTGGATGGACTGGGCGCCGAATGGGTCAATGGCACCCTGTCCGGCAAGCCGGCCGGCGTGTTCACCTCCACCGCCTCGATGCACGGCGGGCAGGAATCGACCCTGCTGTCGATGCAGGTGCCGCTGCTGCACCATGGCTGCGTGATCGTCGGCATCCCGTTCACCGAACCGGCGTTGAGCCACACCACCAGCGGCGGCACGCCCTATGGCGCCAGCCACGTGGCCGGTGCCGCCGATGACCCGCAGCCGACCGACGACGAGGCCGTGCTGGCCCGCGCGCTGGGCCGCCGGGTGGCCGACATCGCGCAGCGGTTGGCCCGATGAGCCGCCCGCCGCGCACGGTCCTGCTGCTGGCCCTGATGGGGCTGGCCGCGCTGTTCGCCGGCTGGTTCATCAATGACAAGCACTGGCTGGCCACCCAGCTGGTGTTCACCGCGCCGCCGCTGGCGCTGGCCTTTGCGCTGCGCCTGGGCTGGCGCAAGGCCGGGTTCTGGGCCTCGGTGCTGGCGCTGGGCTGGTTCAGCCACGGCGTGATGAGCGCCTGGAGCCACCCGGAGACGCGCTGGCTGGCGCTGATCGAAATCGCCCTGGCCTTGCTGGTGATCTTCAGCGCCAGCCTGCCGGGGCTGCGCGCCCGCTTCGGCAAGCGACGCTGACGCTGCGCCCGCCGGGCCGTATCATCTGTGTCCCTGGCCCCGCGCCGCTGTACCTGTCCTGGTTTCGCGCATGCACATGATGGAAGAGCTCCTGGTCGTCACCACCGGTGGCACGATCGACAAGATCTACTTCGACGACAAGTCGGACTACCAGATCGGCGACCCCCAGATCGGCATGATCCTGCGCGAGCTGGGCGTGACGTTCCGCTTCAACGTGATTCCGATCCTGCGCAAGGATTCGCTGCACATCAACGATGAAGACCGCGAACTGATCCGCGCCACCATCGCCGCGCAGCCGACCCGCCACGTGCTGGTGACCCACGGCACCGACTCGATGGTGCAGACCGGCAAGGTGCTGGCGACGATCCCGGACAAGACCATCGTGATGACCGGCGCGCTCAGCCCGGCGCGGTTCCGTGGGTCGGATGCGGAGTTCAACATCGGCTGCGCGATCGGTGCGGTGCAGTCGCTGCCGAGCGGCGTATACATCGCCATGAACGGTCGTATCTTCGATCCGCAGCACGTGCGCAAGAACGTGGCCGCGAACCGCTTCGAGTCGGTCTGAGGAACAGCGTGCCGACCAAGGTCGGCACCCACCAAAGCGCTGCCCCTGCAAAGCCGGCACCTGCTTAAAGAGAAAACGCCCCGGCCTGAGCCGGGGCGTGCCCATGGAGAGGGGCTTGGGCTCAGTACTGGGCGTTGAGGGTCAGGCCCGAGAAGGTGCTGTAGGCCTTCACCCGCACATACCAGGTGCCAGCGGCAGGACTGTTGATGGTGCAGGTCTCGCTGTTGCCGCTCAGGTACGGACGGCAGGTGTAGGTGGTATCGGTCGGGGCACTGCCCTGGCGCACATACAGGTCGGCATCACCGCTGCCGCCACTGATCGCGACGCGCAGCTGGGTGCTGCCGGCCGGAACCGCGACGGTGTAGTTCAGCTCGGCACCGGTCGCAGCGCCCAGGCCGGTCACCGGCACGTTGTTCTGCAGCACGTTGCCACCCGGGTTCGGGTTGCCGCCACCGTTGATCGCCGCGGCCACGGCGGCATTGGCGTCGATGATGCCGGCGCCGCAACCACCCGAGCAGGCGCCCGGCAGCGGACGTGCCGTGCTCTTGATGATGCTCTCGACCTGCGCCGGGCTCAGCGGGCTCGGAGCGACCGACTGCATCAGCGCGACCACGCCGGCCACGTGCGGCGCCGCCATCGAGGTGCCGTTGTACGACGCGTAGGTCGCGCTGCCCGGCGTGGTGGTGCCGGTGTTGAGGGTGGACAGGATGCTCTGGCCCGGTGCCGAGATGTCGATGCCGGTACCGTAGTTGGAGAAGCTGGCACGTGCACCGGCCGAGGTGGTCGCCGCCACCGCGATCACGTTCGGGCAGTTGGCCGGCACCGACGAGGACACGTTGGTGTTGCTGTTGCCGGCGGCGACCACCACGGTGGTGCCACGGCCGACCGCGCCGTTGATCGCGTTCTGGTAGGTGGTCGAGCAGCTGCCACCGCCGCCCAGCGAGAGGTTGATGACTTCGGCCGGATTGGCGTTGGCCGGTACGCCGCTGACGGTGCCACCGGACGCCCACACGATCGCATCGGCGATGTCGGAGGTGTAGCCGCCGCACTTGCCGAGCACGCGCACCGGCACGACCTTGGCATTGAACGCGGTACCTGCCACGCCGGTACTGTTGTTGGTCACCGCCGCCACGGTGCCGGCAACGTGGGTGCCGTGCCAGCTGGAGTTGGAGGCCGGGATGCCCGAGCCACACTCGTTGGCGCCGTACCAGTCGCCTTCGTCGTTCGGATTGTTGTCGCGGCCGCCGCCATCACGCGCCATCGCGGCGTCGCTGATGAAGTCATAGCCCGGCAGGATGTTGGCGTTGAGATCGGCATGGTTGGTGATGCCGGTATCGATCACGGCCACCACCACGCCGGTGCCGGTGGCCTTGTCCCAGGCCGGCCGGATGTTGATGCCGGCATTTGAGGTGCCGAAGCCCCATTGCTCGCTGAAGCGGGTGTCGTTCGGGGTCAGCGTCGCGCGCATGATCTGGTCGACTTCGACGTATTCCACGTTCGGGTCGGCGGCCAGCTTGCGCATCAGCAGTTCGGATTCGGCCTGGTCGAGCGGACGGTCGGTCTTGACCAGGGTCGGGCCGACGGCCAGCTTGCGGACCTGCTGCAGGCCCAGCGCGCGGCCCTGGCTGCTGGCCAGGCCGGCGGCGGCCGTCTTCAGCGACGAAGCCAGCGCAGTAGTGTTGGCCACGGCGGCGCTGCCGTCGCGGTACTTGACGATGAAGCGCTGGTGCGTCGGCGCGGACTGCAGGCCGCTGAGCTGGACATCACCGGCCAGCGCAGGCGTGGCCAGCAGCAGCGATGACAGAACGGACGCACCAAGGACCACCCACACTCGACGCACACGCGGTTGCGTTACCTGGGACATCGTATTTCCCTTTCTTGTGGTGTGAATGCCGGAATCGGCAGAAGCACCGGCCCGAACCCTGGGCTGGCTTGCATTGGCGAGGTTCGAAGTCCGGTGAGTCAGCGGATCCCCCTAACGATCCGCCGTGCACATGACGCTAATGGCCGAAACCGGACACCACAAGATTTTCAGCGTCTTTTCAGCAAGATGAAATGTTCGTTCTGAGACTTTTCGGGTCGAGGGTTTGTGAAGGTGAAGGAACTTTCTCGTGTCCTGCACAGACCTGACTGGGCCGTCACGTGTCCCGGAATGACTATGCCGACATCGGCGTTCGCTGATTCGGGGTCAGATCCCTTTTCCCATGGAAAAGGGATCTGACCCCAGGCCGATAACGCAGAAAGCCCGTCACGGGGGACGGGCTTTCCGGAAGCGCAGTCGAGCGTGGCTAGACGCTACAGTTCAGCGTGGGCGATCAGCCCAGCTTGACCAGCCAGTTGTGGCGGTCCGGCAAGCGGCCGTACTGGATGTCGGTCAGTTCCTTGCGCAGCGACATGGTCACTTCGCCGGCCGGGGCGTTGATGTCGCCCACCGAGAAGCCCTCGCCCTTCAGCTGGCCGATCGGGGTGACCACCGCGGCGGTGCCGCAGGCGAACACTTCGGCGATCTCGCCGGAGGCCACGCCCTGCTTCCACTCGTCGATGCTGACCTTGCGCTCTTCGACCTTCATGCCGCGGTCGCGGGCCAGCTGCAGGATGCTCTCGCGGGTGATGCCCTCGAGGATGCTGCCCGACAGTTCCGGGGTCACCAGCGTGCCGTCCCTGTAGACCAGGAACACGTTCATGCCACCCAGTTCTTCCAGGTACTTGCCTTCGACCGGGTCGAGGAACAGCACCTGCGAGCAGCCCTGCGCCTGCGCCTTCTGCTGCGGCAGCAGCGACGCCGCATAGTTGCCACCGCACTTGGCGGCACCGGTGCCGCCCTTGGCCGCACGCGCGTATTCGGTGGACAGCCAGATCGACACCGGGGCAACGCCCTTGGCGAAGTACGGGCCGGCCGGGCTGGCGATGACGTAGTAGCCGGCCTTGTGCGCGCCGCGCACGCCGAGGAAGGCTTCGTCGCCGATCATGAACGGACGGAAGTACAGGCTGGACTCATCGGCCGACGGCACCCAGTCACTGTCGACCGCGATCAGCTGCTTCAGCGATTCGACGAAGATCTCCACCGGCAGTTCCGGCAGCGCCAGGCGCTGCGCCGAACGCTGCAGGCGACGGCCGTTGGCATCCGGACGGAAAGTCCAGATCGAGCCATCGGCATGGCGGTAGGCCTTGATGCCTTCGAAGATTTCCTGGCCGTAGTGCAGCACCGCCGCGGCCGGATCCAGCTGCAACGGGCCGTAGGCACGCACGTTGGCGTTGTGCCAGCCGGCATCCTTGTCCCAGCGCACTTCCACCATGTGATCGGTGAAGTGCAGGCCGAAGCCCGGCTTCTCCAGGATCTTGGCGCGCTCTTCAGCGCTGCGCGGGTGGTCCGAACGGGTAACGGCGAAGCTGGGGATGGACTGGGACACCGGAGGATTCCTGTTCTGGTTGCGGGTAGTGCCGGGCCCGCGTCACTGCGGGCCCTGGGTCAAAGCATGCCGGTCTCGAGCCGGGCCGCCTCGGACATCATGTGCTGGTTCCACGGCGGGTCGAACACCAGGTCGACGTCGGCCTCGGCCACCGTCGGGATCATTTCAAGCTTGCTGCGCACGTCGTCGACCAGGATGTCGCCCATCCCACAGCCCGGTGCGGTCAGGGTCATCTTCACGTCGATCTCGCGCTGGCCTTCGTCCAGGTGCTTGATCTCGACCTCGTAGACCAGGCCCAGTTCGACGATGTTCACCGGAATTTCCGGGTCGAAGCAGGTGCGCAGCTGCTGCCACACCAGCTGTTCCACCTGTTCATCAGTGGCGTCGGCCGGCAGTTCCAGCGGTGCCGGTGCCTCCTTGCCGATGGCGTCGCCGTCCTTGCCGGCGATGCGGAACAGGTTGCCCTCGACGAACACCGAATAACTGCCGCCCAGCGCCTGGGTGATGTACCCATAGCTGCCGGCGGGCAGGGTCACGGTATCGCCCTGCGGGACCATCACGGCCTCGCAATCGCGCTCGAAGTGGACAGGTTCGCTGCTACGGGAATACATGGGGACCGATATGGGGCCGTGGCCGGGGCCACGCAAGACGGCATTCTAGCCCAGCCGCTCCGGCACCGCCGGTGCACCGCCGCAAACCACAGTATCCTGTGGGTGATCTTCAGGGAGCTTCGATGTCCTCCAATGCCGCGCGTGCCAGGACCGTGACCTGGCTTTGGCCCATCATGCTGCTGCTGGGCCTGGTTGTTGCTCCCCTTGCCTGGATGGTGCTGGCGCTGATGACCGGCCGGCAGGTCGGCTGGATGGCGGTACTGACCGCCCTGGAACTGGTGTTCATGCTGCGCATGGGTACGCTCGGCCCGGGCCGGCTGCGCATCGTGCTGGTCGTGGTGGGCACCCTGCTGGTGGCCGCCGTGGCCAACTGGACCATCGCCAGCGCCTGGATGGGCGGCTCGATCGGGCTGGACCTGTGGGACGCCACGATGCGGATGGGCCCGCGCCTGGCCTGGACCCTGATCACCCTGGCCAATGGCGCGGTGGAGTGGCTGTGGCTGGCCGTGGCCGTGGCCGTAGGCGCCTGGCTGGCGCGCTGAGCGCGCCGGTTGCCACGCCCGCCGGGGACATGCAGGTAGATCCACGGATGCGTGGATGGGATGGTAGTGCCGGCCGCTGGCCGGCAAACGCGTGCGGACCAGGGCCCGCACCTACCCGATGCAGCGGCCACACGCGCATGCGGTAGTGCCGGCCGCTGGCCGGCAAAGGGGTCAGAGCCCATTCCTGCGGAAAGGGATCCGCCCCCGGTCCTCAATGCCCGCCGTCGAGCGCCTTCAACTCGCTGACCAGCGAGGCTGCCGCTTCGGCACCGTCGCCATACAGCATGCGGGTGTTGTCGGCGTAGAACAGCGCATTCTCGATGCCCGCGAAGCCCGTGCCCTTGCCGCGCTTGATCACCACCACGTTGCGCGCATTGACCACGTCCAGCACAGGCATGCCGTAGATCGGGCTGGCCGGATCGGTTCGTGCGACCGGATTGACCACGTCGTTGGCGCCGATCACCAGCACCACGTCGGTGTTGGCGAACTCCGGGTTGATGTCGTCCATGTCCGCGATCAGGTCGTAGGGCACGCCCGCTTCGGCCAGCAGCACGTTCATGTGCCCCGGCATGCGCCCCGCCACCGGGTGGATCGCGAACTTCACCTTGACCCCGCGCTGGCCCAGCCGCTGCGCCAGTTCCCATATCTTGTGCTGCGCCTGCGCCACGGCCATGCCGTAGCCGGGCACGATCACCACGCGCTCGGCGAAGGCCATCATCGCGGCGACGTCAGCCGCTTCGATCGGCTTCTGCGAGCCGCTGATCGCCTGCGCTTCGCCACCAGCACCACCGCCGAAGTTGGAGAACAGCACGTTGCGGATCGGCCGGTTCATCGCCTTGGCCATCAGCCGGGTCAGCAGGATGCCCGCCGCGCCGACCATCATGCCGGCGATGATCAATGCTTCGTTGCCCAGCACGTAACCTTCGAACGACACCGCCAGGCCGGTGAACGCGTTGTACAGCGAGATCACCACCGGCATGTCGGCGCCACCGATCGGCAGCGTCATCAGCACGCCCAGCGCCAGCGCAAGTACGAAGAAGGCAACGATCGCCCAAGTGCTGAGCGTGCTGGCGGCGATGATCGCCAGTACCACCACCGCCAGCGCCACGAGCAGGTTCATCACCTGCTGGCCCGGCCAGGTCACGCGCTTGTCCAGGCGTCCATCCAGCTTGGCCCAGGCGATCACCGAGCCGGACAGCGACACCGCGCCGATCGCTGCGCCGACCACCGCCAGCAGCAGCACCGTGCCCGACGGCTGGCGCGCGGCCAGATCGGCCAGCGCCTGTGCGCTCCAGTGGCTGGTATCGCGGTTGGCAAGGAAGGCGTAGCGCAGCAGCTCCACCGCGCCGATCGCCGCCGCCGATCCACCGCCCATGCCGTTGTACAGCGCCACCATCTGCGGCATGTCGGTGATGGCAACCTTGCCGGCCGACCACCAGGCCAGGCCCGCGCCCAGCAGCAGCGCCACCAGGATCAGCGGCACGTTGTGCAGTTCGGGAAGCAAGAAAGTGGCCGCCGTGGCCAGCAGCATGCCCAGCCCGGCCCAGCGGATGCCGCTGCGCGCGGTCAGTGGCGAGGCCATGCGCTGCAGGCCCAGCAGGAACAGCGTGGCGGCGACGAGGTAGCTGGCCTTGACCAGCCAGTCGAGCAGTTCGACGGTGCTGATGTTCAAGCCTGCGGCTCCTTCGGCTCGTCCTTGCCGGCCTTGGGCGCGCTCGGCTTGAACATTTCCAGCATGCGCGCGGTGACCACGTAGCCACCGGCGGCATTGCCGGCACCCAGCACCACGGCGAGGAAGCCCAGGGCCTTCTCCAACGGTGTCTGTGCGTGCCCCAGCACCACCATCGCGCCGATCAGCACGATGCCGTGGATGAAATTGGAGCCCGACATCAGCGGGGTATGCAGGATTACCGGCACCCGCGAAATGATCACGTGGCCGGCGATGGCGGCCAGCATGAAGATGTACAGCGCTACGAACCCGTCACTCACTGGCAACGCTCCCGCTCTGTCTTCGTCGGCCCATCATAACCATGGGCTGAACCCGGCGTGCACCCGGCGTCAACCGAAGCGGCGCTCACGCGTTGTCGATGGTGACCCCGAGCGAGGAACCGTACCCTGTGCTGGTGAGCAGCCCCGTCCCCCCGAGCGCCGAGACCGATGCCCTGCCGGCATCGCTGGAAGCGTTCCTGGCCAGTGTTGGCCCGCGTGCGTTCCGCTTCGCCGAGGCCGGCCTGCGCCAGCGCGAAGACGCCATGGACGCGGTGCAGGACGCGCTGCTGCGCATGCTGGACTACGCCGACAAGCCGGCAGCCGAATGGGCGCCGCTGTTCTGGAGCATCCTGCGCCGGCGCGTGATCGACGTGCAGCGCCGGCGCCGCTTCCGCCTGCCGTTCTGGCGCGACAACCAGGACGCGGAAGGCGGCGAGATCGACTGGGCCGATCCCGGCCCGGACCCGGCACAGGCGCACGAACAGCGCCAGCAGTACCAGCAGCTGGTGGACGCGTTGCGCCGCCTGCCCGCCCGCCAGCGCGAGGCCTTCACCCTGCGCGTGCTGCAGGACCTGGACGGGGCCACCACCGCCCGCGCCATGGGCTGCAGCGAAGGCGCGGTAAAAACCCATCTGGCACGCGCCCGGCAGGCGCTGCAGGACTACCTGGAGATCCACCCGTGAACCGCTCCCTGCCTTCCGATGACACCCTGCGCAGCCTGCACGCGCAGTCGCTGCACGCGCTGTCGCCGGCCACACTGGCACGCCTGCGCCAGGCCCGACACGGCGCCAGCGCGACCCGGCACGGGCGCCTGCGCTGGTGGCTGGCCAGCGCCTGTTCACTGGTGGTGGCGCTGGGTATCGGCCTGCAGTTCACTGGCCATGGCACGCTGACGGGCCCCGCGCCGGCACCTGTGCTGGCCTCGGTGGAAGACAACAGCGCGCTCTACGACGAAAATCCCGATCTGTACCTGTGGCTGGGCGATACCGACCTGGCGATGGAGTGAATCATGTCCCGACTGCACACCCTGCCCCTGCTGATGACCCTGTTGCTGCTGCCGGCCCTCCCGGCGCTGGCGCAGAGCGCCGCCCCCGCCCCTGCGGCACGCCCTGCGCCGGCCACGCCGCTGCCGGCCTGGGAACAGTTGAGCGAAGCGCAGCGGGAATCGCTGCTGGCGCCACTGCGCGACCGCTGGAACAGCGCCGATGCCGGCCAGCGCCAGCGCATGCTCTCGCATGGCCAGCGCTGGCAGACGATGAGCCCGGAGGAGCGCGACAAGGCCCGCCGTGGCCTGCGCCGCTTCGAGCACATGAGCCCGGAACAGCGTGAGCAGGCCCGGGCCCTGTTCGGCCAGATGCGGGAACTGCCGCCCGCGCAGCGCGATGCACTGCGCGAGCGCTGGTCGCAGATGACGCCGGAACAACGCAAGGACTGGGTGCGCGACAACCCACCGCCGGCGAAGCCGCGCTGAAACGCCGCGGGGAACGGGGTCAGAGCCCTTTGCTGAGGCAAAGGGATCCGCCCCCTGGCAGATTCCGGGAACCAGGGTCAGATCCCTTTGCCAGAGGCAAAGGGATCTGACCCCATGTCGTTCATGCCTGCCAGCGTGTCTTCGCCAGCAGCTCGTCGTCCCAGTCGAACGCCAGCTGCCCCTCGCGCACGAACAGCGCGACGAAGTTGAGCAGGTTGCGCGCATACATCTCGCTGGCCTGGGTCGCGCCCCGGCTGGCCAGGCCCAGCGGGCCGTCGATGGTCACGCCCTGATGCTCGATGCACTGCCCCGGTTGGGTCAGTGCGCAGTTGCCGCCGCTCTCGGCAGCCAGGTCCACGATCACGCTGCCGGTGGCCATGCCTTCCACCATCGCGGCAGTCACGATCGTCGGCGCCGGTCGCCCCGGTACCGCTGCGGTGCAGATCACCACATCCACGCTGCGCAGGTGGTCGGCCAGGCGGCGCTGCTGCTCGGCACGCTCTTCATCGGTCAACGCGCGCGCGTACCCGCCTTCGCCCGCCGCGCTCACCCCCAGGTCGAGGAAGCGCGCGCCCAGCGACTGGATCTGCTCGCGGGTTTCCGGACGCACGTCGAAACCTTCCACCTGTGCACCGAGACGCCGGGCAGTGGCAATGGCCTGCAGCCCCGCCACGCCGGCACCGATCACCAGCACCTTGGCCGGACGCACGGTGCCGGCAGCGGTGGTCAACATCGGGAAGAACCGTGGTGCGCGTTCGGCGGCGATCAGCGCGGCCTTGTAACCGGCCATGCCGGCCTGCGAACTGAGCACGTCCATCGCCTGCGCACGGGTGGTGCGCGGCAGCTGCTGCAGCGGGAACAGGTGCAGGCGGTCATCGGCAGCCAGTGCCGTCAGGCCCGGATCACTGGCCGGGGTCAACAGGCCAACCACGGTGGCACCCGGCTTGAGCTGTTCAAGCACCGCCGCCGGCGGCGCCTGCACGCACAACAGGATGTCGATTTCGGCCCAGCGGCCGGCGTCGAATGCGCGGGCACCGGCATCGTCATAGGCTGCATCGGTGAAACCTGCGGCCAGACCGGCACCGGCCTCGTACCAGACGGTAATGCCGAGGGCGCCGAGCTTGCGCGCGGTTTCCGGCGTCAGCGCCACGCGCCGTTCGCCCGGCGCGGTCTCCTTGATCCCCAGCAACGCCACGGCCATGCAGGTCCCCGCTGATCGGTGAGTTTTCCCGATCCTAGCAGGCGGCTCCACTCAGTGCAGCGTGGCGCTGCCCGGGTCCAGCCGATCGATCACACCCTGCATCGCGCTGTCGAACGCACCGTCATCCACATGGGCGCGCAGACGTCCCAGCCGCACCATCACCGCCAGTTCCTCCGGCGAGGCCACGCAGAAGCGCACGCCGCGACGGTTGACGAACAGCAGTCGCGAGGAAATCGGGCTGACCCAGGACAGCTTGCCGGCCTGCACCTTGCCGTCCTTGTCGACGAAGTCCAGCCAGTTGCCGATCTCCATGCGACGGAAGCGATCGGCGTCGGCATTGTCGAAATCATCGGCATCGATCTGCCCGCCCAGCTCGACCGCCGGCGATTCGGCCACCGGCGGGGCCGGTAGTGCCACCTGCGGCAGTTCCGGCAGCGCGCGTTGCAGTTCCGGCCGCGATTCGGCAATGCCCTGCAGGGTGTCATGCAGGGCATCGATGGCGCCGGTGGCGGCGTCGCCATGCACGCCCACGCTGGCGAACACCTTGGCCAGCACCGGCTGCCAGGCCTGCAGCCACGGCTTGCCGACGATCTGGCGGCGGGCCTCGGCAACTTCCTCCAGCAGCCCGTCGCCCAGGCTCAGCGCTTCGGCCACCGATGCGCCCTCCTCGCCCTCGCGCAGCAGCGCCAGGGTCAGGTGGTGCTGCCATGGCTGGCGCAGGAATTCAGCGATGGCCGGCGGCAGGGTGGCATCACCAATGCGGCGGTCCAGCTCGGCACCGGCACGGGTACGGGCCATTTCCAGCTTTTCCTGGCCACGCTGCGTTTCGGCGGCGCGACGCTCGGCGATTTCCACGCGGCGACGATGCTGCACGAGGAACTCGCGGAATTCTTCTTCCAGGGTCAGGAAGATCGCCAGGTTCTCGTTGAACTCGGCGACCAGGCGCTCGATGATCTCCTCGACCTTGGCCATCAGCATGCGCTCGGCCTGGCTTTCGCCGGTGTTGCCTTCGCAGGCCTCGGCCAGCGAGTTGAGCAGCTTGCGCGCCGGATGGGTCTTCTGCACGAACATGCGGCGGTCGAGCATGGCGACCTTGACGAACGGCACCACCAGGCGGCCGATCAACTCGCGGGAGCGGCCTTCCAGTTCGCGCTCGTCCAGCATCACGTCGAACAGCATGCCCACCAGGTCGATCGCATCCTCGTCCTGCGGGTCCAGCCGGGTCTGGCCCGGGTCGACACCGAGACGGGTGGCGCTGGACAGCACTTCGCTCTTCAACCGCTGCGCGAGTGATTCGCCGTCCTCGCCGATCGCTGCACGCAGGGTCGCACTGGGCGTGGCCTGCAGCAGCGACAGCACCGACATCATCTCGCGCTGGCTGAGCGGACGCTGCTGGCCGATCGCCACCTGTGCGGCCGACGTCGCGTCCTCGCGCACGTGGCGGGTCTGCTGCAGCAGTTCGTGCAGCGCCTCCAGCAGCATGCCCTGCTGGCCCGCATGGGCCTCGGCGGTGCCGCTGCCTTCGGCGCCCAGGTGCTGCTGCATGTGGCCACGCCGCTCGGACCAGCGTGCGGCAAAGCGCTGCGCCCAGGCCGGCGCGGCCTGCTCGTCATCACCGAATTCGCCGTCCAGGCCCGAGCCCGGGCGCTGCTCCACCAGGTCATCCAGGCCCGAGGCCATGCGCGGGTCGGGCGCGGCCGACGGTGGACGCCGCGGCGCCCCCATCTGCGACATCACCCCGGCCGCGGCCAGTTGCTCGTCCAGCTTCTCGTAGATGCGACCCACCGGCGCGCGCAGGTCACGCTCGCACAGCTTGATCAGCACCAGGTGCACTTCCGGGGCCAGTTCACAGCCGGCAAAGGCTTCGTGGATGGCCACGCCCAGGTGTTCGGGGCTGATGGGATTATGGTCGGCATCCAGTTCGGCGCCACCGACCAGACGGCCCAGGCGACGGTCGAGCCGCGCCAGCACCGGCTTGAAGTCACGCAGCAGCACCGTAGCGAAATTGCGCACCGCCAGCCGCGACTCCAGCACGTGCTCGGCCAGCAGGCTCAAGCCATCCTCGGCTGGGCCGGACAGCGTCGATTCGGCCGACATGGGCTCACCACTGGCCAGCGCATCCCAGGCCCGCTGCAGGTGGCCAGAGAAGGCACCGGCAATGTCCTCGCGGCGGCGGCGCAGTTCGCGCATCGCATCCAGGAACAGCAGCTGCGACGAACCGGCATTGCCGGCCCGGTCGAACAGGGCATCGTCGAAGCGCGCCAGTGCCGCGCCAAAGGCCTGGCACAGCGCGGGCAGGACCATGTCCCGGGCACGCTGGAGCTGGGCCGGGTCACGGCCCGGCGATCCCATCGGTGTGGGCGCGCTCATCATTCGGGAAGGCTCCCCACCTTCTCTGGTACGACAGACAACGTGGACATCGCGACAACCGGCACACCCCATGTACCGGTACGTCGATGGTAGGCCGGCCAGCCCGTCACGGACAGTGAAACAGTCCTCACTTCAAACCTCATGACCGGCGGCCCGGCAAGGTAGATATCGTAAGCCGTGCAAGGCCTGCGAGGCGAGGGGAAGCGGCCGCCCGTTTCCCGCCAGTGGCATGACGTTCATCACAGTTTGGTATTCAAAGGCCAGACGCGACACAGACGGTGTCTTTGACCACCCCGACTATAATCAAACCTTCGTGATGACCGGTTCAGACTCCATGCCCGATCCCGCCGCCCTGCTCGCCCTGGATGCCCGCCGCTCAGTGCCTTCGCGGCAACTGGCCGAGCCCGGCCCGGACCCGGCCACCCTGCAGCGGATGCTGGCTTCGGCAGTGCGCGTGCCCGATCACGGCAAGCGCGTACCGTTCCGCTTCCTGAAGATCGCTGGCGATGCACGTCACACTCTGGGCGACTTCCTGGCCGAGCGCAGCCGCCAACGCGACCCGCATGCGGGCGAGGCCGTGTTCGAGAAGGATCGCCAGCGTTTCAGCCATGCGCCACTGGTGATCGTGGTGGTGGCCAGCCCGCGCCCGGACCCGAAGGTCCCCGAACAGGAGCAGCTGATGACCGCCGGCTGCGTCTGCTTCGCCCTGCTGCAGGCCGCACAGGCGCTGGGCTTCGGCGCGCAGTGGCTGACCGCCTGGATGGCCTTCGACCCCGCCGTGCACGCCTACCTGGGCCTGGCCGAGGGCGAAGGCATCGCCGGTTTCATCCATATCGGCACGCCGAAGGCCGCCGTGCCAGAGCGCGAGCGTCCGGACCCTGCCACCCTGCTGCGCGACTGGACGCCTCCGGCATGACCCTGCCGGTACCACCGCCGTCGCTGTACCTGGTCGACGCCAGCATCTATGTGTTCCGCGCGTGGCATTCCCTGCCCGACCAGTTCCAGGACGCGCAGGGCTGGCCGACCAACGCCGTGCACGGCTTCGCCCGCTTCCTGCTGGACCTGCTCGAGCGCGAACGCCCGCGTCACATCGCCATCGCCTTCGACGAAGCGCTGGACAGTGGCTTCCGCCACCGCCTGTACCCCGCCTACAAGGCCAACCGCGACCCGGCGCCGGAGGCGCTCAAGCGCCAGTTCGTGCACTGCAAGGCGCTGTGCGCGGCGTTGGGCCTGGCGGTGCTGGCGCACCACGAGTACGAGGCTGACGACCTGATCGGAAGCGCCCTGCATGTGCATCGTGGCAGCCACCGCGGCGTGATCATCTCCGCCGACAAGGACCTGTCGCAGCTGCTGCTGGATCACGACGAGCAGTGGGACTACGCACGCAACCAGCGCTGGAACGTGGCCGGAGTGAAGGCGCGGCACGGCGTGCACGCGCACCAGATTGCCGACTACCTGGCGCTGTGCGGCGATGCGGTGGACAACATTCCCGGTATCAGTGGCGTCGGCAGCAAGTCCGCCGCCGTGCTGCTGGCCCATTTCGGCAGCATGGATGCACTGTACGAACGCCTGGACGAAGTGCCTTTCCTGCGCCTGCGCGGCGCCGCCCAGATGGCGGTGCGCCTGCGCGAGCAGCGCGAGCACGCCCAGCTCTGGCGCCAGCTGACCACCATCGCGCTGGACGCGCCACTGGAAGGCAGCCAGCCCGGCCTGCTGCGCCAGGCGGCCGATCCCGAGCTGCTCGGCGGCCTGTGCCAGACCCTGCGCTTCGGCCCGATGACCCGCCGCCGGCTGTTCGATGCCGCCGGCGTGCCCGATATTCTTCCCACCCACAGCGAGCCCGCATGAGCCAGCGCAACACCGAAGCCCCGCGTGTCGTCTATGAAGGCAAGTACCAGCGCATGCTGGTGCGCGGCACCTGGGAATACAGCGAACGTACCCACGCCGGTGGCCTGGCCGCGATCATCATCGCCGTCACCCCCGAGGACAAGGTGCTGTTCGTAGAGCAGTTCCGCGTGCCGCTGCAGGCACCCACCATCGAGATGCCGGCCGGCCTGGTCGGGGACATCCACGCCGGCGAATCGATCGAAGTCTCGGCCGTGCGCGAACTGGAAGAAGAAACCGGCTGGACCGCCGATCACGCCGAAGTGCTGCTGATCGGCCCGACCTCTTCCGGCGCCAGCAGCGAGAAGATCGCCTTCGTGCGCGCGACCGGCCTGCGCCGCGTTGGCGAGGGCGGTGGTGACGACAGCGAAGACATCATCGTGCACGAGATTCCGCGCAGTGAGGCAGCGGCCTGGCTGGTGCAGAAGATGGGCGAAGGCTACGAGCTGGACGCCAAGCTCTGGGCCGGGCTGTGGATGATCGAGCATCACCTGGACGGACGCCCGCGTGGCTGACGCCGACCTGCATGCGCTGCCGGCGCTGCTCGGCGCCGACGACCCAGCGATCTACACCCTCCACCGGCCGCATGGCGCCTCGCCGTACCTGCTGCTGGCCGATCATGCCGGCCAGCAGGTGCCGCGTGTCCTCGCAGGCCTGGGCTTGCCGCAGGCCGAACTGGACCGCCATATCGGCTGGGACATCGGCATTGCCGGCACCACCCGCGCACTGTCCGAACGGCTGGATGCCTGGGCCATCGAACAGACCTATTCGCGGCTGCTGATCGACTGCAACCGCCCGCTGGCCTCGCCGACGCTGATTCCGGAGGTGAGCGACCACACCGTGGTGCCGGGCAATGCCGGGCTGTCGGCGGCACAGCGGCAGCAGCGTATCGATGCGATCCACGCGCCCTACCACGCGCGCATCGACGCGGAACTGGATGCGCGCCGAGATGCCGGCCGCCCCACCCTGCTGGTGATGATGCACAGCTTCACTCCGGCGATGAACGGCGCGCAGCGACCGTGGCATGCCGGCGTGCTGTACCACCAGGACACGCGCTTCGCCCATGCCTTGCTGCAGGCACTGCGCGACGAAGGCGACCTGGTGGTCGGTGACAACGAACCGTATTCGGTGAGCAGCACCAGCGACTACGCGGTGCCGGTGCATGGCGAAGGCCGCGGGCTGGTGCACGTGGAACTGGAGATCCGCCAGGACCTGATCGCCGATGTGGCTGGGCAGCAGGCGTGGGCGGAGCGGCTGGCGCGGATCTTCAGCGCATTGCAGCCGCAGTTGCTGGCGTTCGGTTGAACGCGCGTGGATCCATTCCGGATCGGTAGTGCCGGCCGCTGGCCGGCAACCTCAGGGTAGTTGGATCATTGCATTGCCGGCCAGCGGCCGGCACTACCGCAGGCGTGGCACATCCACCACCCACGCCAGCGCCTTCAATCATGCCTCGCTGACCGGGCAGACGGTGGCGGCCGATTCGACCGGCGCCGGGCGCAGGCCCAGCGCGATCACCACGCCGAGCGCGGCGAACAACGCGGCGCCGTACTGTGCATTGACCATGCCCTGCAGGGCGTCGGCACTGGTTGCGGCCTGCGTGCCCCGCGCGGCGTTGGCCACCATCACCAGCACCGCCAGTCCCAACGCGCCGCCGATCTGCTGGGCGGTGGCCGCCATGCCGGACGCGACGCCTTGCTGCGGACCGGGCACGCCCTGCCCGGCCACGATCCACATCGCTGTCCAGCTCATGCCCTGGCCGATGCTGAGCACCACGATGCCCGGCAGCAGCGGCCAGTAGCTGGCACCGTGCGGCATCGCCAGCGCCACCGCGGCAATGCCGATGGCACCGGCGGCGAAGCCCCAGGCCAGTACCTGCCGTGGCGAACGGCGCCGCAGCATGCGTTCGGCAATACGGATGCCGAAGGTGCACACCAACGTCGGCAGCAGGAAGGCCATGCCGGCCTGCAGCGGGCTCCAGCCATAGCCATCCTGGAAGTAGAGCGCCAGGAAGTAGTACTGCACGCCATAGCTGCTCATGAAGGCGAAGGTCAGGCCGAGTGCCGCGCGCAGGCCCGACAGGCGCAACAGCGAAAACTGCATCAGCGGGTCACGGCTGCGTTTTTCGATCTGTACGAACACCGTCAACAGCACGGCTGAAAGCAGCAGGCAGATCAGCGTGGCTGGTGCCGTCCAGCCCCACTCCGGTCCTTGCACCAGGGTGGTGACCAGCAGGCTGCCGCCGGCGGTGACAGTGAGGCAACCGGCCAGATCGAATGAACGGCCCTGCACCCGTGGACCATCGGACGGCAACCACGCACCGGCTGCGACCGCGCACGCCGTGGCCAGCGGCACGATCACCGCCAGCACCGCCGGCCAGCCGAACGCCTGGGTCAGCACGCCGCCGAGCAGCGTGCCCAGCGCCAGGCCGACCGCGCTGGCCATGCTCCAGATCGCCAGCGCGCGGTTGCGCACCGGGCCTTCGGCGTACAGCGTGTTGATCAGTGCCAGCGTGGCGGGGAACAGCAACGCGGCACCGACGCCCTGCGCGGCGCGCGCGATGATCAGCCAGGTCGCATTCGGCGCCAGTGCGCCAAGCAGCGACGCCAGTGCGAACAGCAGCATGCCCAGCCGGTAGAAACGGCGACGGCCGATCAGGTCGGCGGCGCGGCCGCCCAGCAGCAGGCTGCCACCGAACGCCACGGTGTAGGCACTGACCACCCACTGCAGCTGCTGCGCGTTGATCTGCAGCGCGCGGCCCATGTCATGCAGGGCGACGAAGATGATGGTGGCGTCCAGCGCGATGATCAGCTGCGCGGTGGCCAGCAGGGTCAACGCCCAGCGCGGGTATTTGAGGGGAGGCATCGGCGGTCTGGATCGATGGGGGAGCGCAGTCTCATTGATGCGACCGAATCAATAAACCCCCTGCCCACCATTTCTGTCATGATTTTCCGCATGAATGCAGCCTCGATGGACCTCAATGCGGTGCGCATGCTGGTGCAGGTGGCCGAAGCGCGCAGTTTCACCGTGGCCGCCGGCCAACTCGGCCTGAGCCAGTCCGGCCTGTCGCGCGCGATCGGGCGGCTGGAAGCCACGCTGGGGGTAAAGCTGCTGCAGCGGAACACCCGCAACGTGGCGTTGACCCCGGATGGCCGCCAGTTCGTGGAACAGGTGGCACCGCTGCTGGCCGGCCTGGACGATGCCGAGCGGCAACTGGCCGACCGCCCGTGCACGCCCTCGGGTACGTTGAAGATCAGTGCGCCGTCGATGTTCGGGCGCAAGGTGCTGGTGCCGATGCTGGCGCCATTGCTGGAACAGCATCCGCAACTGCAGGTGGAAGCCGTGCTCAGCGACCGCCTGGTCGATCTGGTCGAGGAAGGCTTCGATGCCGCGCTGCGCACCGGCGTCATCGCCGACCAGCGCATCGTCGCGCGGCCATTGCGGCCGCTGCGCTGGGTGACGGTGGCCAGCCCCGCTTATCTGGCCCGCTGTGGCGCACCGGACGATGTGGCCGCGCTGCAGGATCATGCTTGCCTGGCGGTGCGCAACCTGCGCAGTGGCCGGCTGGTGGACTGGCAGTTCCTGCAGGACGGGCAACTGCGCGAGTTCACGCCGCCGACGCGGATGGTGTTCGACAGCGGCGATCCGCTGGTGGAAGCGGCCATCGCTGGCATCGGCATCGTGCAGGTGATGGATTTCGCGGTGGCTGATGCCTTGGCCGACGGCCGCCTGCAGCGCGTGCTGCAGCCTTTCGAAGGCCGCAGCCGCGCGCTGTCACTGATCTACCCGCCGTCGCGCCAGCATTCGCCGAAGCTGCAGGTGCTGGCCGACGCGTTGCTGGCCGGGGATTGGTAGCGCCGGCCACTGACCGGCGTCTGCAGGAATCCACCCGTTTCAGGTTTGCCGGCCAGCGGCCGGCACTACCAGGCTGTGGTAGATCCACGCCATGCGTGGATGAGGGTTGGTAGCGTCGCGCATCGCCCGGCGCTACCGGTGCGGCGTTGCCGGCCAGCGGCCGGCACTACCAGGCTGTGGTCGATCCACGCCATGCGTGGATGAGGGTTGATAGCGCCGCGCATGACCCGGCGCTACCGGTGCGGCGTTGCCGGCCAGCGGCCGGCACTACCGATCAGGCGAAGCTATCGGTAGCGCGTACCAGCGCGTCCACGTTCTCGGCCTCGAACGCAGAGTGGCCCGAGGCCGGGGTGATTTCCAGCTTCGCCTTCGGCCAGACCTTGGTCAGGTCCCAGGCGTTGGCCAGCGGGCAGACCACGTCGTAGCGGCCGTGCACGATCACGCCGGGAATATCGGCGATGCGGTGCGCGTCGCGCAGCAGCTGGTCTTCCACCTCGAAGAAGCCGCCGTTGACGAAGTAGTGGTTCTCGATGCGGGCAAACGCCAGCGCGAAGTGCGGGTCTTCGTGGCTGTTGATGAAGTCATCATCGACATGCAGGAAGCTGGTCGCGCCTTCCCAGACCGCCCAGGCCTTGGCCGCTTCCAGGCGGGTGGTTTCGTCGTCGCTGGTCAGGCGGCGGTGGAAGGCCGAGATCAGGTCATGGCGCTCCACCGACGGGATCGGCTTCAGGTAATGCTCCCACGCATCCGGGAACAGGCGGTTGGCGCCTTCCTGGTAGAACCATTCCAGTTCCCAGCGACGCAGCATGAAGATGCCGCGCAGGACCAGTTCGGTCACGCGCTGCGGATGGGTTTCGGCATAGGCCAGCGCCAGGGTCGAACCCCAGCTGCCGCCGAACACCTGCCAGCGATCGACCTTGAGGTGCTCGCGCAGTTTTTCGATATCGGCAACAAGGTCCCAGGTGGTGTTGTCCACCAGGTCGGCGTGCGGGGTGGAACGGCCGGCACCGCGCTGGTCGAACAGGATGATGCGGTACTTGGACGGGTCGTGGAACTGGCGCATCTTGTCGCTGCAGCCACCGCCCGGGCCACCGTGCAGCATCACCACCGGCTTGCCGTCCGGGTTGCCGCACTGCTCGAAGTACAGCGTGTGGCGGTCGTCGACCTTCAGGGTGCCGACGTCATAGGGGGTGATGGCGGGGTACAGCGTACGCATGCTTGCAGCTCCAGGGTGATGCCCTGCTGTGGCAGGAGAACCTCCATTCTAGGCCGGACGCCGGCCCAGGGTGATGCGGTCGCGTTGCTCCAGATCCTGCACGGTCTGCACCTCGGCAAAACCCGCCGCGTCGAACAGCGCGCGGATCGCCTCGCCCTGGTCCCAACCGTGCTCGATCAGCAGCCAGCCGCCGGGCAGCAGGTGGGCCTGGCCACCGTCGACGATGCGGCGGATGTCATCCAGGCCATCCGGACCCGAGGCGAGTGCGGTGGCCGGCTCGAAGCGCAGGTCACCCTGCTCCAGATGCGGATCGTCGCTGGCGATGTACGGCGGGTTGCTGGCAATCAGATCAAGACGCGCGCCCTGCAGCGGCGCATACCAGTCGTGCCCGCCTTCGGCGAAGCGGACGTTGCGCAGATCATGGCGGGCGGCATTGCGCGCGGCCACGGCCAGCGCGCCCGGGCTGGCGTCGGTGGCCAGCACCTGCGCCTGCGGCCGTTCGCTGGCCAGTGCCAGTGCAATCGCACCACTGCCGGTGCCCAGGTCGGCCAGCTGCAGCGACTGGTCTGGCGGCAGGCGCTCCAGCGCCAGCTCGACCAGCAGCTCGGTTTCCGGACGCGGGATCAGCGTGGCCGGGTCGACCTCCAGGTCCAGCGTCCAGAATCCGCGACGGCCGGTCAGGTAGGCCACCGGCTCACCGGCCACGCGGCGGGCCAGCAACGCCTCGAAGGCGGCCTGGTCATTGGCGGCCAGCGGATCGGTGGCGTGGGCGAACAGCCAGCTGCGCGGGCGGTCCAGTACGTGAAGCAGCAGCAGTTCAGCCTCGTGGCGGGCTTCGATGCCGCCGAGACGGGCACTGGCCTCGGCCACGATCTGGCGCAGGGTGGGTTCGGTTTGGAAAGACATTCCGCAATTGTAGAGCCGTGCCCATGCTCGGCTGCTTCTGGAACAGCGGAGCATGGGCTCGGTTCCAGAGATCCGCAGTCGAGCGTGGCTCGACACTACAAAAAGCTGCAATCCGTTCAGGTTCTGCCGGAGGGAATAAGGAGGGGCTATCGGCCCCTTTTCGCGCCTCCGGGAGATTTCCCTTGTCACACAGCCAGTTGCAGGATGGGAGCGGCAAGGTTCAGTGCCTGCTCATGGCCAAATGATAGACTTCATCTATCAAATAGATGCAATCAATGGATTGTTCTTATCGCCAGCGAGTCGGTAACCTAGCTCCTGTCGATTCACCCACTCCCCTTCACCAGAGGAAAAACGATGTCCCTGATCAACACCCAGATCCAGCCGTTCGAAGCCAACGCTTACCACAATGGCGAGTTCATCAAGGTTTCCGACGCCAGCCTGAAGGGCCAGTGGTCCGTCCTGATCTTCATGCCGGCCGCCTTCACCTTCAACTGCCCGACCGAGATCGAAGACGCGGCTGACCATTACGCCGAGTTCAAGAAGGCTGGCGCCGAGGTCTACATCGTCACCACCGATACCCACTTCTCGCACAAGGTGTGGCACGAAACCTCGCCGGCCGTCGGCAAGGCCCAGTTCCCGCTGGTCGGCGACCCGACCCACCAGCTGACCAACGCCTTCGGCGTGCACATTCCGGAAGAAGGCCTGGCCCTGCGTGGCACCTTCATCATCAACCCGGAAGGCGTGATCAAGACCCTGGAGATCCACTCCAACGAGATCGCCCGTGACGTTTCCGAGACCCTGCGCAAGCTGAAGGCTGCCCAGTTCACCGCCGCCAACCCGAACCAGGTCTGCCCGGCCAAGTGGAAGGAAGGCGAGAAGACCCTGACCCCGTCGCTGGACCTGGTCGGCAAGATCTAACGCAGTACCGGCCTGCCGTGGCCCCACGCCACGGCGCGCCCATCATCCCCATGCCGGTGCCCTACCGGCGTGGGGGTGAACCCAAGACAGCCAATGCTCGCCCGCCTTGGCCAGCCAGCCCCTTCCACGGTCGCTGTCTTGGGTTCACCCCTACCCCCAGCTGGTCCGCTACCTTGTACAGCGGTGCCACGCCCCCTGTTTGCCTGAAGCCAGGAGAAGACCGATGTTGGACGCCAACCTGCAGTCGCAGCTGAAGACCTATCTGGAGCGCGTGACCCGCCCGATCCAGATCACCGCGCACGCCGACGACGGCGCCAAGTCGCAGGAGATGCTGGAACTGCTGCAGACCCTGGAAAGTCTGTCGGACAAGATCTCGCTGCGGGTGCTGCGCGATGGCCAGGGCCGCGTGCCGTCCTTCGACCTGGGCACCCCGGGCCAGGACATCCACCTGACCTTCGCCGGCCTGCCGATGGGCCATGAGTTCACCTCGCTGGTGCTGGCGCTGCTGCAGGTGGGCGGTCATCCGTCCAAGGCCACCGCCGAGCTGATCGAGCAGGTGCAGAACCTGGAAGGCGAGTACAGGTTCGAAACCTACTTCTCGCTGTCCTGCCAGAACTGCCCGGACGTGGTGCAGGCGCTGAACCTGGCGGCGGTGCTCAACCCGCGCATCCAGCACGTGGCCATCGACGGTGCCCTGTTCCAGGACGAAGTCGAGAAGCGCGAGATCATGTCGGTGCCGACCGTGTACCTCAACGGCGAAGTGTTCGACCAGGGCCGCATGACCCTCGAGCAGATCGTGGCCAAGCTGGACACCAATGCCAGCAAGCGCGATGCCGAGAAGATCGCCGCCAAGGACGCCTTCGACGTGCTGGTGGTGGGCGGTGGCCCGGCCGGTGCTGCAGCGGCGATCTACGCCGCACGCAAGGGCATCCGCACCGGCATCGCCGCCGAGCGTTTCGGTGGCCAGGTGCTGGACACCATGGCGATCGAGAACTTCATTTCGGTGAAGGAGACCGAAGGCCCGAAGCTGGCCACGGCACTGGAACAGCACGTGCGCGAGTACGAGGTGGACATCATGAACCTGCAGCGCGCCAGCGCGCTGGTGCCGGCCGGCGAAGACGGCCTGGTGCGGGTGCAGCTGGAGAACGGCGCGGTGCTGAAGTCGCGTTCGGTGATCCTGTCCACCGGCGCGCGCTGGCGGCAGATGAACGTGCCGGGCGAAGACCAGTACCGCAACAAGGGCGTGGCCTATTGCCCGCACTGCGATGGCCCGCTGTTCAAGGGCAAGCGCGTGGCGGTGATCGGCGGCGGCAACTCCGGCGTGGAAGCGGCCATCGATCTGGCCGGCATCGTGTCGCATGTAACCCTGCTGGAGTTCGATTCCAGCCTGCGCGCCGATGAAGTGCTGCAGAAGAAGCTGCGCAGCCTGGCCAATGTCACCGTGCTGACCAGCGCACAGACCACCGAAGTGCTGGGCGACGGCAGCCGTGTCACCGGCCTGGTCTACAAGGACCGCGTCGGCGGCGACGCCCACCGCGTCGAGCTGGAAGGCATCTTCGTGCAGATCGGCCTGCTGCCCAACACCGAGTGGCTGAAGGATGTGGTGGCGTTGTCGCCGCGTGGCGAGGTCGTCATCGACGACCGCGGCCAGACCAACCTGCCGGGTGTGTTCGCTGCTGGCGATTGCACGACGGTACCCTACAAGCAGATCATCATTGCCATGGGCGCCGGTTCGACCGCCGCACTGAGCGCGTTCGACCACCTGATCCGCTCGTCGGTGAGCAACAGCAGCGGTGCCGTTGCTGAAGCGGCCTGATCCACCGTTCCCAGATCACCGGGAACATTGTCTGCCTGTCGGGTAACCACGCCGTCAGCCGGTCCGTTACCCTTGGGGTGTAAGGATGAACCTACGTGATCTGAAGTACCTGGTAGCCCTGGCCGACCACAAGCATTTCGGCCGGGCTGCCGCCTCCTGCTTTGTCAGCCAGCCCACGCTGTCCACGCAGATCCGCAAGCTGGAAGAAGAACTGGGCCTGCCGCTGGTGGAACGCGCACCGCGCAAGGTGATGCTGACCCCGGCCGGCCAGGAAGCGGCGGCACGGGCACGGGTGATCGTGTCCGAAGTGGAGCAGCTGAAGGAAGCGGCGCGACGCAGCCGCGACCCGGAAGCCGGGACGGTGCGCCTGGGGATCTTCCCGACCCTCGGTCCGTACCTGCTGCCGCATGTGATCCCACGCATCCGCGAGCGCTTCCCGGAGCTGGAACTGCTGCTGGTCGAGGAAAAGAGCGATGTGCTGCTGGACCGCCTGCGCGAAGGCAAGCTGGACGCCGCGCTGCTGGCGCTGCCGGTAATCGACGACCAGCTGCACGCCGAGTTCCTGTTCGAGGAACCATTCCTGCTGGCGGTGTCCGGGCGCCACCCGCTAGCCCGCCGCGAACACCTGGATGTGCAGGAACTGGCCACGCAGAAGCTGCTGCTGCTGGAAGATGGCCACTGCCTGCGCGACCAGGCGCTGGAAGTGTGCCGCCTGTTCGGCGCCAACGAGAAGTCCGAGTTCCGCGCCACCAGCCTGGAGACGCTGCGGCAGATGGTTGCCGCCGATGTCGGCATCACCCTGCTGCCCAGCCTGTCGGTGCAGCCGCCGGTGCCGCGCTCGAACAACATCCGCCTGCTCGACTTCACCGGCGAGGGCCGTCCCAGCCGTCGCATCGCCATGATCTGGCGCCGCAGCTCGGCCATGAACGACTTCCTGATGAAACTGGCCGACCAGTTCAAGCGCCTGCCGCAGGCGCTGTTCACCCTTGATGCGGTGAATGCCACCGGCGAAGCGACCGCCCTGCCCGGCCCCGCCCTGAACGGCTGAACCCCCGCAGCACCGGCCTGGAATCGGCAGGAGTCGATTCCGGCCGCATTTGTCCCCACAATACAGACAGGCGGCGCCAGCAGGTGCCGCCTTTTGCATGGCTTTCAACCAAGGAGCTTCACCATGAGTACCGCCAGCGGCCTGCCGCCGTCGATCACCGTTTCCACCTTCGACATGGACCGCCTGGACGCCATGCTCGAATCCCCTGCGCTGAGCCAGACGCCTGCCGCGCTCGCGCTTGCTGAAGAACTCAACCGGGCCACCGTGCTGGCACCGGACCAGATTCCCGAAGGCATCGTCATGATGCATTCGCGCGTGGAGTGCGAAGATGAAGTGTCGGGCGAGAAGCACGTCCTGACCCTGGTCTTCCCCCGCGAAGCCAACGTCGATGAAGGCAAGGTTTCCGTGCTGGCCCCGGTCGGCAGTGCCCTGCTCGGCCTTTCGATCGGCCAGAGCATCGACTGGAACGCGCCCGGCGGCCGCAAGCTGCGCCTGCGCGTGACTGCGGTCCACAACGACCGCCCCTGATTACCGCTGCGCACCGCGCGCGATTCGATCCCCCTGCACCAGGAGCCGTAATGAGTACCCCGTCCAAACTGTCCCAGCTGCGCGAACTGTCCGTGGTCGTTGCCGATACCGGTGACTACGAGGCGATCAAGCGCCTGCAGCCGGTGGACTGCACCACCAATCCGACCCTGGTGAAGAAGGCGCTGGACCTGCCGGTCTACGCCGAGCTGATCGAACGCGAACTGGCCTGGGGCCGCCAGCAGAGTGGCGACCGCGAAGCCGTGGTGCACGCCGTGGCCGACCGCCTGACCATCGGCGTCGGCGCGCTGCTGAGCACGCTGGTGCCGGGCCGCGTGTCCACCGAAGTGGACGCCGACCAGGCCCACGACACCGCCGCCACCGTGGCCAAGGCCCGCCAGTTCATCCAGATGTACGCCGATGCCGGCGTGCCGCGCGAGAAGATCCTGATCAAGATCGCCGCGACCTGGGAAGGCGTGGAAGCCACGCGCATCCTGCAGGCCGAGGGCATCGACTGCAACCTGACCCTGATCTTCAACCCGACCCAGGCGCTGGCCTGCAGCGAAGCCGGCGCGTTCCTCATCTCGCCGTTCGTCGGCCGTATCCTCGATTGGTACGTGGCCAACGGCCAGACCCCGGCCACCATCGACGAAGACCCGGGCGTGAAGTTCGTGCGTGGCGTGTACGCCGAGTTCAAGCGCCGCGGTTCGCCGACGGTGGTAATGGGCGCCTCGTTCCGTTCGACCGCGCAGATCGAAGCGCTGGCCGGCTGCGACCGCCTGACGATTTCGCCGGACCTGCTGGAAAAGCTGGACGCCGACCACGGCGAGCTGCCGCGCAAGCTGGTGGCCGGCGCCGCCGATGGCACGGTGGTGACACCGATCGATGCGGCGAAGTTCGCGGCGGACCTGGCGGCCGATCCGATGGCCACCGAGAAGCTGGTGACCGGCATCGAGGCGTTTGCCAAGGATCTGGAAGCACTGCGCGAGCGGATCCGCGCGGCACTGTGATTCCGGCCAACGGCTGAGCCCCTCGTGGCGGGGGGCTCAGAGCAAAAGCCGTGCTGGGTCGGGCGGGTTGGGTTCGCGGGAGACGCCGTGAATCCATCCCTGGAGGCTTGGCCGCCGCATCCATGCGGCGGACACTCCCGCGAACCCAACCCGCCCGCCCTCTGACAGTTTCCTGTGGCCGCCCGCCACGGGAGAAAGAAAGAAGAGCAAAAGCGGGTCGCGCGCTTCGCTTGCTTGGATCGGAGCATGGCTATGCCGGTCGTCCTGACCGGCACCCTCCGGGCCGTCGCAAGCGACGTTGGCAGCGGCTCCTGCCGCTGCCTTCAGCTCTACAGAAAGCACTGCAGGACCAAACAAAAAGGACACGGCGAACGCCGCGTCCTTTTTGTTTTTCTTCAGTTCGTCAGTAACCAATGCTCTCGCCCACCGTCACCGGGAAACTCTCGGAGGTGGGGCGGTGTGGGTTGGCAGGACCGTTGGCGCCATGGATGGCGCCATCGAGCCCCCAGGGGTGAGGGCGCTTTGCTTGCGAAGCACTGCTTCGCAAGCGCCCGAACGCCCAGCCGCCAGCGGCTGGGCCGGACCGCGGAGCGGGGTTCACGGCGTGTCCTGCCAACCCACACCGCCCCACCCAACCCGCAGAAACCCAGAGCCGCTTTGGCTTTCAGCCGTTGACGTTGCCCGCCGCAGGCGGACCACCGCGCGTCAGCGCGGCGCCTCCACATCCAACCCGATCGGGCAGCTCACGCCGGTGCCGCCGATGCCGCAGTAGCCGTTCGGGTTCTTCGCCAGGTACTGCTGGTGGTAATCCTCGGCGTAGTAGTACGCCGGTGCCGGGTACATGATCTCAGTGGTAATCGGGCCGTAGCCGGCCGCATCCAGCTGCGCCTGGTAGGCCTCGCGGCTGGCCAGCGCGGCCTTGTACTGCGCCTCGTCGGTAGCGTGGATCGCCGAGCGGTACTGGGTGCCGGTGTCGTTGCCCTGGCGCATGCCCTGGGTCGGGTCGTGGCTCTCCCAGAACAGCTGCAGCAGGCGCTCCAGGCTCACCACCGCCGGGTCGAACACCACCTGCACCACTTCGGTGTGGCCGGTCAGGCCCGAACAGACCTCTTCATAGGTCGGGTTCGGGGTGATGCCCCCGGCATAGCCCACCGAGGTGCTGTACACGCCCGGTTCGGTCCAGAACTTGCGCTCGGCGCCCCAGAAGCAGCCCAGCGCGAAACGGATCTGCTGCAGGCCGGCAAAACGGTCCTTCAGCGGATGGCTGTTCACGAAGTGCTGGTTGCTGTGCAGCGGCAGCGGCTGGTCACGCCCCGGCAGCGCCTCTTCCGGGCGTGGCAGGCGCTGCTTGAAGGCGCCGATGCCGAGGATGCCCTGGCCAATTCCCAACATGATGCGCTCCTACGCCGGAAGTCCGGCTATGTCGTCTGCATCTGAAATGGGGGCGTCCGGCGCGTGGCCCAAGTCCAGCGCCGCCACGATGTCCTCGGCCTGCGGGCGTGCCGCATCGGGGATTCCCACCCGCAGCACACCAAACAGCGGCAGCTCGCCCATGCCGCCCAGCAGCTGCTCGCCAAACACGAAGGCCGGGATGCCGGCATCTTCCAGCGCGTGCTTGACCAGGTGGGCGTCGAACAGGTTGTCGGCCTTGTACACGATGTGCATGCGCGGCTCCGTGGGACAGGGTTCCAGCATACGCCCGGGGGCTGAATGGTGGTGGTGACGGCGCATGACCGTTCTGCCGGCCAGCGGCCGGCACTACCCATCCACCTTCCGGTAGCGCCGGCAGCGGGCCTGCGGAATGTGGATCGCCGTGCAGTTGGGTAGTGCCGGCCGCTGGCCGGCATCCCCACACCCCACCGGGCAGCCCTGCCCCGTACGCGCTAGACTGTTGGTCTTTCTGCCCTTTTTCGCCCCAGACTCATGTCCGAGCACACCCCCGCCAGCCCCGAGACCCCCGCCGACAGCCACGAGAAGCGCGATTTCATCCGCCAGATCGTGCGCGAGGACCTGGCCAGCGGAAAGCACCAGGCGATCAAGACCCGCTTCCCGCCGGAGCCGAACGGCTACCTGCACATTGGCCACGCCAAGTCGATCTGCCTGAACTTCGGCATCGCCGGCGAATTCAGCGGCGTCTGCAACCTGCGCTTCGACGACACCAACCCGGCCAAGGAAGACCCGGAATACGTGGCCGCGATCCAGGACGACGTGCGCTGGCTGGGCTTCGAGTGGAACGAGCTGCGCCATGCTTCGGACTACTTCCAGGCCTATTACCTGGCCGCGGAGAAGCTGATCGAGCAGGGCAAGGCCTACGTCTGCGACCTGTCGGCCGAGGAAGTGCGCGCCTACCGCGGCACCCTCACCGAACCGGGCCGCCCGTCGCCGTGGCGCGACCGCAGCGTCGAGGAAAACCTCGATCTGTTCCGCCGCATGCGCGCAGGCGAGTTCCCGGATGGCGCGCGCACCCTGCGCGCGAAAATCGACATGGCCAGCGGCAACATCAACCTGCGCGATCCGGCGCTGTACCGCATCAAGCACGTCGAGCACCAGAACACCGGCAACGCGTGGCCGATCTACCCGATGTACGACTTCGCCCACGCGCTGGGTGATTCGATCGAGGGCATCACCCACTCGCTGTGCACGCTGGAGTTCGAAGACCACCGCCCGCTGTACGACTGGTGCGTGGACAACGTCGATTTCGCCCATGACGACGCGCTGACCCAGCCGCTGGTCGATGCCGGCATGCCGCGCGAAGCCGCCAAGCCGCGCCAGATCGAGTTCTCGCGTCTGAACATCAACTACACGGTGATGAGCAAGCGCAAGCTGATGGCGCTGGTCACCGAGCAGCTGGTGGACGGCTGGGAAGACCCGCGCATGCCGACCCTGCAGGGCCTGCGTCGCCGTGGCTACACCCCGGCCGCGATGCGCCTGTTCGCCGAGCGCGTGGGCATCAGCAAGCAGAACTCGCTGATCGACTTCAGCGTGCTGGAAGGCGCGTTGCGCGAAGACCTGGACAGTGCCGCGCCGCGCCGCATGGCAGTGATCGATCCGGTCAAGCTGGTGCTGACCAACCTGCCTGAGGGCCATGAAGAACAGCTGACCTTCAGCAACCACCCGAAGGACGAGAGCTTCGGCAGCCGCGACGTGCCGTTCGCACGCGAAGTGTGGATCGACCGCGAGGACTTCGCCGAAGTGCCGCCGAAGGGCTGGAAGCGCCTGGTGCCGGGTGGCGAAGTGCGCCTGCGCGGCGCCGGCATCATCCGCTGCGACGAAGTGATCAAGGATGCCGACGGCACCATCACCGAGCTGCGCGGCTGGCTGGATCCGGAATCGCGTCCGGGCATGGAAGGCGCCAACCGCAAGGTCAAGGGCACCATCCACTGGGTCAGCGCCGTGCATGGTGTGCCGGCCGAGATCCGCCTGTACGACCGCCTGTTCTCGGTGCCGAACCCGGATGATGAATCGGAAGGCAAGACCTACCGCGATTACCTCAATCCGGAATCGCGCCGCACCGTCACCGGCTATGTCGAGCCGGCCGCGGCCAGCGCCGCGCCGGAGCAGTCGTTCCAGTTCGAACGTACCGGCTACTTCGTCGCCGACCGCCGCGACCACACCGAAGCCACGCCGGTGTTCAACCGCAGCGTGACCCTGCGCGATACCTGGTCGGCCTGAGGACCTGCGCGGGCGCCAGCACGGCGCCCGCACGCCATCGACAATGATCACCGCCCTCTCCGTCCTGTTCTGGTTCATCTCGCAGCATCCGCTGCTGACGTTCTTTGCAGCGATGGTGCTGGCCGGGCTGGTCTCGTGGTGGCGGCGCTTTCCGGGCTACGCCATCGTGGTGTTCCCGCTGGCGATGCTCAACATGTTCTTCGGCCACTTCCTCAACGCCACCTTCCTCAACGTGGTGGGCGAGCGTGGTGAAGCGGTGATCGTCAAGGCCGAGCGAACCAGCTCCACGCTCAACGAGCAGTACATCTGGCGCTACGAAGGGGTGCTGCGTACCGCCGAGGGCCGCGACGTGGACGTGGTGTTCCACACCAACACCGCTTCGCTGTGGCCGCTGGAAAACGCCATCCGTATCCCGGCGCGCGACCAGCCGTTCGTGGTCAAGTACACGCCGGGCTTCCCACGCAACTTCGTCATCCTCACCAATGAATCCCCGCACGGCGTCGCCCAGGCCCGGGCCAGCGCGCGCGAGCGGGTGGAGGTGGCGGCACGCAAGCTGCATTTCAGCCCGGGCAATGCCGAGTTCCGCGCGGACTATCGCCGCGAGCTGGAAAGCTGGCTGCGCGACCACGGCAACGATCCGCAGCAGCAATCCGACGCGCAGCGATATCGCGCCGAACTCGACGCGCTCGACCGCTAGATGCCCAGGCCCTGCCTGGATGTTCCACCCCATCCACCCCACAGGCCTGACATGACCACGACCTCCGCCGCTCTCCTCCCGCTGCTGCAGCAGGTCCTTCAGGACGCGGGCGTCGCCAGCCACGTCGACGGCAACGCGCTGCTGCTGGACAGCGGCCTGCGCCTGACCCCGCATGCAATGGCCGCACACGCGCGCGACAACGGTGGTTGGCAGACCTCCACCGTCATTGAAAGCCAGCATCCGCAGTTGTTCGCCGATGGTCTGTTCGAGTACCAGCACGCAAATGGTGCCGATGAGCAGGCATCGCTGTTGTCCGGCTTCCAGGCCTGGGCCCGGGTGGACCTGGTGACCCTGCAGACCGCGATCGGCGCCCAAGACGCACAGGGCCTGCCGATGATGGGCCTGACCTATCCGGCCGGTGACAATGGCGAGGAACACGAGCGCACTGTAGTGCTGGGGCCGTTGGCGCACTACCGTGCACAGGAAGTGGATGCCTCCACCTGCAGCGAAGACGATCATGGCTCCTGCCCCTGCTGCCTGTTCACCCGCAGCATGGAGGCCTTCGACGAGCTGCTGAAAGCCCGCCAATTCCTCGCCATCCGCCTGTTCGCCTCGCGCGATGCCGACGGCCTGTGCGAGGCCGATTGCCGGGTCAACGGCCACGACTTCGCCGCCGCCCTGCCCCTGCTGCGCGCCTACGCGGCCAGCTGGCCGCAGGCCGGGCTGGAGTTCCGTAAGCAGTACGTGGTGATCCGCACCGGCTCGCCGGGCTGACCCACGCCCACACCCGGTACAGGCCCGTGCGGCTACACTGCGCGCCGGTTCCCCAAGCAACCTCACTTTTTCCCATCCCACACGAGGCACCCCCGCGATGCTGTACGCGCAAGTCCACCTGACCCTTCCCGCCTGGATCCACGACCAGATCGACCTGGATCGTCGATATCCGAGCGATGAGGCCAAGGTCGCGCTGGCGATCGAGCTGTCGCGGCTGAACGTCGAGCACGCCAGTGGCGGTCCGTTCGGTGCCGTGGTGTTCGGACCGGACGACAAGGTCATCGCCGCCGGCGTGAACCGGGTGATGCCGCACGCGACCTCGCTGGCGCACGCCGAGAACATGGCCTACATGCTGGCCCAGCAGCGCCTGCAGACCCCGCGCCTGAACGCGGTGCTGTCGCCGGTCACCCTGGCCACCAGTTCGCAGCCGTGCTGCCAGTGCTATGGCGCTACCGTGTGGGCCGGCATCGACCGCCTGCTGATCGGTGCCAACTCGGCCGACGTCGAGGAACTGACCCCGTTCGATGAAGGCCCGCTGCCGGCCGACTGGGTGGGCGAGCTCAACAAGCGTGGCATCGAAGTGGTGCAGGGCCTGAACCGCGACGCCGCGCGCAGCGTGCTGCGCACCTACGGGGAAAGCGATGGCGCCCGTTACTGAGACCGGCATCGGCCTGCTGTGCCTGTGCCGGCAGGGCTTCGAGCCCGAGCTGGCCGGCGAGCTGCAGTTCCGCGCCGGTGAAGCCGGTTTCGCCGGCTACGCGCGCACCCAGCGCAATGATGGCTACGTGCTTTTCATGTGCGACGAAGCCGCCGCGCTGGCGCCGCGCCTGCGCTGGCGCGAGCTGATTTTCGCGCGGCAGAAGCTGGTGGTGCTGGCCGAGCTGCCGCAGCTGGACCCGGCCGACCGTATTACCCCGATGCTCGACGTGCTGGCCGATGCGCCGCGCTTCGGCGACCTGTGGGTGGAACACCCGGACTCGGACGCCGGCAAGCCGCTGTCCGGGTTGGCCCGCGCCTTCGGCAACGCACTGCGCCCGGCGCTGCGCAAGGCCGGCAAGCTGACTGACAAGCCGAACAACCGCCTGCCGCGCCTGCATGTGGTGTTCGTCGACGGCACCCACGCCTTCGTCTGCGTGGCCGACCCGACCGACAGCGCGCCGTGGGCACTGGGCATCCCGCGCCTGAAGCTGCTGCCCGAAGCACCCTCGCGTTCGGCGCTGAAGCTGGACGAAGCACTGCTGACCCTGCTGACGCCGGAAGAACGCGAAGCACTGGCCAAGCCCGGCATGCGTGCAGCCGACCTGGGCGCCGCCCCCGGCGGCTGGACCTGGGTGCTGACCCGCCAGCACATGCACGTGTTGAGCATCGACAACGGCCCACTGCGCCAGCACGTGCTGGACACCGGCCTGGTCGAGCACCTGCGCGCCGATGGCTTCCACTGGCACCCGGAACAGCCGCTGGACTGGATGGTCTGCGACATGGTCGAGCAGCCGCGCCGCGTGGCCGAACGCATGGCCACCTGGTTCCGCGAAGGCTGGTGCCGGCACGCGATCTTCAACCTGAAGCTGCCGATGAAGAAGCGCTGGGACGAAACCCGCCTGTGCCTGGACCTGTTCCAGGACCAGGCCGGCAAACCGCTGGTGGTGCGTGCCAAGCAGCTCTATCACGACCGTGAGGAGATCACCGTACTGGCCTCGCCGTTGCGCTGAGGCCATCACGTCCGCCGGGCATACCCCGGCGCTGCAGAGGGAGGAGCATCCATGCGACATCGAACGATTCCGCTGCTGATCACCCTGCTGGCCGCCGCACCAGCGGTGGCCCAGCAATTGCCGCACACCCCGGCACAAAGCCAGCCGCTGGGCCCCACCGGCGGCGCGATCCGCCAGCAACCGCTGGATGCGGGCCGGGTCAGCGGCAGCGTCGAGATTCCGCAGCCGGCCGGCGAGGCGCAGGTGACCGTGCGTTCGCTGGAACCGAGCAGCGTGGTTGGCCAGTACCGCATCCACTTCGCTGCGCTGGATGTGAACGGCGATGGTTTCATCAGCCGCGAGGAAGCGCAGGCGAATCCCGCGCTGGCCGATGAGTTCAATGCGTTGGACGTGAAGCGTCGCGGCAAGCTGGATCGTGCCGACCTGGCCGGCTGGCTGGTCGACTGAAAAAGGGGACGGAGGGGATTAAGTCGTTTGTGGCACAAACGACTTAATCCCCTCCGTCCCCTTTTTTGATCCAGCGCGATCTTCATCCACGCATGGCGTGGATCTACTGGAGCAACGGCGGTAGCGGTAGCGGAGTCCGCTTCCGGTAGGTGCCAACCTTGGTTGGCACAGCATCGGAAACGCCGTCGCCCCATCTGGACCGACGTGACCTGGCAGACGTGCCAACCAAGGTTGGCACCTACCAGAGCGGGATCCCGTGGTTGCTAACGCGCCAGCGGTGCCCCCCAGCAACGTGCGGTTCGCTCTCCGGCTACACCCCGGCGGCGCGCTTCCAGAATGCCTGCACCATCGGCGGCCATTTGCCGACGCAGCCCAGCGCGCGTCCGCGGGCCAGGGTCAGGTGCATTTCGTCGTTGGAGAACAGGCGGTTGATCGCATCGAAGCTGTAGGCGGCGATCTGGTTGTCGCTGCGCCGTTCGCGTGCCCAGCGCTGCAGGCGCTGCGGCGACAGCCGCGGCTGGCCACGGCGCTCGGCCGACGGCGCCAGCCACTGCTGCAGGGCGGCCACATCGCGCAGGCCCAGGTTCACGCCCTGCCCGGCCAGCGGATGCACCACGTGCGCGGCATCACCCAATGCCAGCACACGGCCGGCCACGTAGTGACGTGCCAGCTGGCGGCGCAGCGGGAAGGCTGCGCGCGGTGATGCCAGCCGCAGCTCACCCAGCCGCGCCGCGAAGGCGCGGGTCAGTTCGCGGTTGAAGCTGTCTTCGTCCAGCGCCAGCACGCGCGCCGCCTCGTCCTCGGGCAGGGTCCAGACGATCGAGCTGCGGCGCTCGGCCACCGGCAGCAGCGCCAGCGGCCCGCTCGGCAGGAAACGCTGCCAGGCGGTGGCCTGGTTGGGAAGATCGCTGTCCACGTAGGCCACCACGCCACGCTGGTGGTAGTCATGCTTTTCAACCTCGATCCCGGCCAGTTGGCGCAGGGTCGATTCGGCGCCGTCGGCGGCTACCGCCAACGCCGCTTCCAGGCGACGACCGTCATCCAGGCGCAGGCGCACGCCGTCGTCGTCCTGCTCCAGCGCTTCCACCCGCGCCGGGCAGTGCAGCTGCACGCCCGCCGCCGGCAACGCCGCCCACAGGCGATCCTGCAGCAGGCCGTTCTCGACGATGTAGCCCAGTTCACGACGGCCGAAGCGATCGGCATCGAACAGCAGATCTTCGCCGCCGGCCGCATCCCACACCTGCATGCGCCGGTAGGGCCAGGCGCGGGCCTGCACGATCGCCGGCCACACGCCCAGGCGGCTCAACAGTTGTACGTTGTCAGCAGCGAAGGCGAACACGCGGAGGTCAGGCTGTGCGGCCTGCCACGGCGCGGGCTCACGACCTTCCACCAGCGCAACCGACAGGCCGGCATCGGCCAGCGCCAGCGCGCACGCGGCACCGACCACGCCACCACCGACGATGGCCACATCAAGGCGCATGCGCCGGCTCATGCGGCTTCTCCGCGGCACAGGCGCGGCACTTCGCCGCGGAAGCCCATCGCGCCACCGACCAGCATCGACTGCACCGATGCGCGTTGCGCGGCCACCAGGCCGAGGCTGCGCAGCGGCCGCATCAGCGGCGCCGGGTTGCTGGTCAGGCGCGCCAGGCCGCCGGAGAACGCCACCGTCTGCCGGCGATCTTCCTCGCGGCGCGCGACATAGGCCTGCAGCAGTGCATCACTGCCGGCATCTTCATGCGCATCCTCCAGCAGCTCGGCCAGGGTCAGCGCATCGCGCAGGCCCAGGTTGAAGCCCTGTGCACCCAGCGGATGAATGGTCTGCGCGGCATTGCCCAGCAGCACCGTGCGCTCACCGGCCAGGGCGCGCGCCAGCACCTGGATGAGCGGGTAGGCGCTGCGCGGGCCGGACTCGAGCAGGCGGCCGGCACGCCAGCCGATCGCGTTCTGCAGGCGTTGCAGCCAGGCGGCATCGTCCAGCGCCATCACCGCATCGGCCTGGTCGCGCGCAACACCATGCACGGTGCCGAAGTGACGATCGCCGCGCGGCAGCAGGGCCGTCGGGCCGGTATCGGTGAAACGCTCCCACGCGGTGCCATCCGGCACGCGCTGGCTGCGTACACGGGCCACGAACAGGGTCTGCTGGAAATCATGGCGGTCGACCTCGATGCCCAGTGCACCACGCACGCCACTGGTCGTACCGTCGGCACCCACCACCAGCCGTGCCAGCAATACGCGCTCGCCGGCCTCATCGGCGACCCGCACCTGGCGGTAGCCGTCGACCACTTCACCCAGGCCCAGGAACCGCATCGGCCGGTAACGGCGCAGCCGCGGCAGCTCCTGAAGCCGCGCTTCCAGCGCCTGGCCGAAGTCGCGGGCGACCACCACCTGGCCGAACCAAGGCCGGTCGTAATCGGCCGCTTCCAGCTGCACACGGCCGAAATCGCCGGCACGGCTGACGTGGATGCGCCGGATCGGGCCCGGTGCCATCGCCAGCTTCTGCATCACCCCCAGCGCGGTCAGCGCATTGACGGTGGCAGCGGCAAAACTGAGATTGCGCTGGTCGAACACCGCCGGCAGCTCGCCGGCCGGGCTGGCCTCGAGCAGGCCCACGTCGCGGCCGAGGCGGTCCAGGGCAATGGCCAGGCTGGCGCCGACCAGGCCACCACCGACAATCAGCACGTCATGTCGTTCACTCATGCGTTCATGATACGCGCTCGCCCCGTCTGTACGCCGAACGGCCGGTCCTGCGCCAACCCGCGCGGCGGGCTAGAATGAAACCTGAATCCGCTCCGGGCCCGCCACCATGTCCGACACTGCCAACCGCGCCTTCGTCCTGTCCGTGCTCGTTCTGGTGCTGGCAGCGACCCGTGTCAATCACTTCGCGGCGATCCCCGATGCCTCATGGGCGGTGTTCTTCATCGGTGGCTTCTACCTGGCCCGCTGGACGCGCTGGGCGTTCCCGCTGCTGATGGTGTTCGCGGTGCTGGTGGACTGGATCGTGATCCGCAGCAGCGGCCTGGACTTCTGGCAGCACTACTGCGTGTCGCCGGGCTACTGGCTGCTGCTGCCGGCCTATTTCTCGCTGTGGGCCGGCGGCATGCTGCTGGGCCGCAACTACCAGAGCGCGCGCTGGCCGGTACTGGCCAAGGGCGCGCTGCTGCTGGTCGCCTCGGTGGCGGTCTGCCACCTGCTGGCGCAGGGCGGCTTCTACTGGACCAGCAGCAACGTGGCCGAGCCGACCCTGGCCGGCTGGGCACAGAACTACGCGCAGTGGTTCGGCCCCTACCTGCGCACCACGGCGATCTACGTGGCGCTGGCCGCCGCCCTGCAGCTGGCCGTGGAGCAGGTGTTGAAGCTCCAGCAGGCCCGCCGCGACATCCGCCACTGAGCCGCGACATGGGTCATCGCCTCTCGCGCATCTACACCCGCACCGGCGACGACGGCAGTACCGGCCTCGGTGACGGCCAGCGCGTGCCCAAGGATGACGCCCGGGTGGCGTCCTACGGCACCGTCGACGAGGCCAATGCCGCGCTCGGCCTGCTGCTGGCCGTGCCCCTGCCCGAGGATGTGCGCGCGCTGGTGGTGCATCTGCAGCACCAGTTGTTCGACCTGGGCGCCGAACTGTGCATCCCCGGCCACGCCGCGATCCACGCCGCCGATGTCTCCGCCCTGGAACAGCAGCTGGACCATTACAACGCCGGCCTGCCGATGCTGAAGGAATTCATCCTGCCGGCCGGCGGCGAAGCCGCCGCGCGCTGCCATCTGGCCCGCACCATCGTCCGCCGCGCCGAGCGCGAAACGGTCACCCTGGCCCGCCACGAGGCCGTGCGCAGCGAGGCGTTGCAGTACCTGAACAGGTTGTCGGACCTGTTGTTCGTACTGGCCCGGGTGCTGGCCCGTGCCGACGGCCAGGGCGAAGCGCTGTGGCAACCACAGCAGCGCCAGCGCTGAGCCTGCACGATGCTGGTCTACACCCATCCGTCCTGCCTGCTGCACGACCCCGGCCCCGGCCACCCGGAGTGCCCGCAACGCCTGCAGCATGTGCTGGACGCGCTGCACACCGCGTTCCCCGGCCAGCTGGAGTGGCGCGAAGCGCCACCGGCCAAGTTCGGTGAACTGACCCGGGTCCACGACAGCGCCCTGCTCGACTTCGTGCTGCAACCGCAGACCGCACCATTGCGCCAGCTGGACATGGACACCTGGACCTCACCCGGTTCGGCCAGCGCCGCCGTGCACGCCGCCGGTGCCGGCGTGGCCGCGGTCGATGCGGTGATGCTGGGCGACGACCCGCTGGCCTTCTGCGCGGTACGCCCGCCGGGACACCACGCCACCAGCAGCACGGCGATGGGCTTCTGCCTGCTCAACAACATCGCCATCGCCGCCGCCTATGCCCGCGACCGCCACGGCCTGGAACGGATCGCGGTGGTCGACTTCGACGTCCACCACGGCAACGGCACCCAGGACATCTTCCAGCACGACGCCCGGGTCTCGTACTACAGCACCCACCAGGCCGGGCTGTTCCCCAATTCCGGCCTGCGCCGTGACCGCGGTGCCGGCAACCTGATGAACATCCTGCTGCCGCCGGGCAGCGGCGGCTTCCGCTTCCGCAATGTCTGGGCCGACGAGATGCTGCCGGCCATCGACGACTTCCGCCCGCAGCTGCTGCTGATCTCGGCCGGCTTCGACGCCCACCTGCGTGATCCGCAGGCGGACCTGATGCTGGAGACCGACGATTTCGCCTGGATCACCGGTGAACTGCACGCACTGGCACGCCGTCACGCGGCCGGCCGGGTGGTCTCGATGCTGGAGGGTGGCTACGACCTGCAGGCCCTGGCCGAGTGCAGCGTGGCCCATGTCCAGGCCCTGCTCACGCCGTCCGTGGGCACCTCCGCCGGATGAACCCGAACCGGCAGGCTCCGGCGTCCTTCATTGCCCCTATGCAAGGGATGGGGCAAGCTACCGTCCGTTTTCGCCCGAATCCGAACCGCGTGCGCCGAGCCCTCCGCCTGCTTCCCCTGCCTCTGAGCATCGCCATCAGCCTGCCGGCGATGGCCGATGAAAAGCCGCTCAACTGGGGCCTGTGCCCGGCCACCGACGTCATTCCCGCGTTCACTGACGCCCCCACCCCGGTCCCGGCCCAGGACAAGGCTGCCGCCGCGGCCGCCCGCGAGCAGCAGCCGACCGACATCGAGGGTGACCAGCTGCTGGGCACCACCACCGTGCCGCAGTACGAGGGCAACGTGGCGCTGCGCCGGGGTGACCAGTTCGTCGGTACCGACAAGCTCAGCTTCGACACCGAGACCGGCAACTACATCGCCGACGGCAATGTCCGCTACCAGGACGGGTCGATCCGGATGGTCGCCAAGCGTGCCGAAGGCAACCAGGAAAGCGATACCCACAAGATCTCCGACATCAAGTACCAGCTGGTGTCGCGCCGGGGCAACGGCGATGCCGAGTCGGTCGACCTGCAGGGTGCGGTCGGCCAGATGCACCGCTCCACCTACACCACCTGCGATCCCTCGCAGCCGGTGTGGAAGCTGTCGGCACCGCAGATCGAAGTGGACAACGACGAGGGCTTCGGCACCGCGCGCAACGCCGTGCTGCGCATCGGCAAGGTGCCGGTGCTGTGGGCGCCGTACTTCAAGTTCCCGATCGATGACCGCCGCAAGACCGGCCTGCTGTTCCCGCAGCTGGGCATGTCCGGGCGCAACGGCTTCGACTACGCCCAGCCGATCTACTTCAACCTGGCACCGAACTACGACGACACGCTGACCCCGCGCTACATGAGCCGGCGCGGCCTGCTGCTCGACAACGAGTTCCGCTACCTCTACAACGGCGGCCGCGGCGAGGTGTTGACCTCGTTCATGCCCAACGACCGCCTGCGCGACCGTGACCGCGGCCGGGTGATGTTCTCCGGCTACCACAACCTGGACAGTAACTGGCACGCGCGTGCCAATCTGGCCTGGGTCAGCGACGAGCGCTATGTCGAGGATTTCGCCAACCGCCTGGTGGGGGTGACCGCCTCCAACCTGCAGAGCACGGTGGGCCTGTACGGCACCGGCAAGAACTGGACGGCCGGCATCATGGCCGACCGCTGGCAGCTGACCGACTACACGCTCGACGAGCGCGCCCTGCCCTACAACCGCCAGCCGCGCCTGTACTTCAACTGGGACAAGCCGGTCCGGCCCTGGCTGGAAGCCGGCATCTACGCCGAAGCGGTGCGCTTCACCCACGACGACATCAACTTCAAGAACGCCGTCGGCACCGGTAAGGATCTGCAGTACACCCGCAATGGACTGCAGTGGACCGACGGCGTCGGTGTCAGCGGCGGTTCGCGATTGGACGTGAAGCCGTATGTGTCATTCCCGATCAGCGGCGCGGCCTGGTATGTGACCCCGACCCTGGCCTACCGCTACACCGCCTATCAGCTGGACCGTGGCCTGGTGGATGGTGTGAGAGGCATCCAGGCCCAGATCCTGAGTTCGCAGGGCATCGACCCGAACACGGCCACGCCCGAGCAGCTGCGCGGCAACACCTCGCCCAGCCGCAGCCTGCCGATCGGCAGCATCGATGCCGGCCTGTTCTTCGACCGCGAAACCAGCATCGGCGGCAAGTCCTTCCTGCAGACCCTGGAACCGCGCCTGTTCTACCTGCGCACGCCGTACCGCAACCAGGACGACCTTCCGATCTTCGACACCCGTGACTTCACCTTCAGCTGGGGCCAGCTGTTCCGCGATTCGCGCTACACCGGCGCCGACCGCCAGAACGACGCCAACCAGCTGACCCTGGCGGTGAGCACCCGGTTCATCGACCAGACCACCGGCAAGGAACGTTTCTCGGCCTCGATCGGCCAGATCCAGTACTTCGATGAGTCGCGGGTGACCACCACCCCCGGCGGCGCCCCGGTGGAAAAGGGCAAGTCGGCCTGGATCGCCGACGGCAACTACATGATCAACGACCGCTGGACCCTGGGCGCCACCTACCAGTGGGACCCGAAGTACAAGCGCGAGGATCTGGCCAGCGTCCGTGCCCGCTACCTGATGCCCAACGACGGCGTGGTCAACCTGAGCTACCGCTACCGCATCAATGCCGGTGCTCTGCCCGGTGCCAACAAGTATGACCGCACCCTGCTGGAGCAGGCCGACCTGTCGTTCCTGTACCCGCTGAATGCGCGTTGGAGCCTGGTCGGCCGCTATTACTACTCGCTGCAGGACAAGGAGCCGCTGGAAATCATCGGCGGTGTCCAGTGGGACAGCTGCTGCCTGGCCGTGCGTGTGGTCGGCCGCCGCTATGTCCGCAATCGCGAAGGCGAGATGAACAACTCCATCCAGGTGGAGTTCGTCCTGAAGGGCCTGAGCTCCATCGGCCAGGACACGGACCGCACTCTGCGCCGTGCTATCCTCGGCTACAACCGCGACGACCTCTATCTCGTGCCGCCCAGCAACACCGGGGCGACCCGCGATGACTACGATCCGAATCTGATCCCATGACCAAGCGCTTCCCCGTTCTACTCGCCTCGCTGCTGGCGGTGTCCAGCGTGTCCGCCCCCCTGCAGGTGCTTGCCCAGGAGGCGCAGCCGCTCGACCGCATTGCCGCCGTCGTCGATGAGGACGTGATCCTGCAGAGCGAGCTCCAGCGTGCGATCGCCAACATCAAGGCGCAGTACGCCGGGCGGGAAAACCAGCTGCCGCCGGAAGACGTGCTCAGCCGCCAGGTGCTCGAGCGCCTGGTGCTGGTCAAGCTGCAGGTGGCCCGCGCCCAGGGCAGCGGCATCCGGGTCAGCGACCAGGAGCTGAACCAGGCGATGAACTCCATCGCCCAGCAGAACGGTTCGAACCTGGACACCCTGCGCCAGCGCCTGGCCCACGACGGCATCGATTTCAACGATTTCCGCGCATCGGTGCGTGATGAGATCACCGTGCAGCGCCTGCGCCAGAGCTTCGCGCAGAGCCGCATCAGCGTCAGCGAGGGTGAAGTCGATGCCGCGCTGAAGCAGCAGGCCACGGTAGGCAACCAGTACCACCTGGCGCACATCCTGGTCGCGTTGCCGGACGGCGCCAACGCCGACCAGATCGCCACCGGCCAGAAGAAGGCCGATGGCGTCAAGGCCCTGCTGGACAAGGGCGAGCTGGACTTCAACGCGGCGGCCGTGCGCTATTCCGACAGCCCCAATGCGCTGGAAGGCGGCGACCTGGGCTGGCGCAGCCTGGATGAAATCCCGCAGGCCTTCGCGCAGATGATGGAAAAGATGAAGCCCGGCGAAGTAGTCGGCCCGATCCGTGGCCCCAGCGGCTTCCAGCTGTTGAAGCTGGTGGAAGTGCGCGATGCCAGCGCCACCGCTGGCGCAAGCACCGTCACCGAGTACCACGGTCGCCACATCCTGGTGCGCGTGGACGATCATCAGACCGACGCGGCCGCCAAAGCCAAGATCGATACCCTGCGTGCCCGCATTGCCGGTGGCGCGGACTTCGAGACCGTGGCCAAGGAGTCCTCCGAGGACAACAACAGCAAGGGTCAGGGCGGCGATCTGGGCTGGTTCCCGGCCGATGCGTTCGGTCCGGCCTTTGGCCAGCAGGTGGCCGCCATCCAGGACGGCGGCGTCAGCCAGCCGTTCCGCACCGATGCCGGTTGGCACATCCTGCAGCGCGTGGCCACTCGCCAGACCGACGTGACCAACGACAACCAGCGTGCCCAGGTCCGCGAGACCATTGGCCGCCGCAAGCTGGAAGACGAGTACAACCGCTTCCTGCAGGAACTGCGCGGCGAAGCCTACGTTAGCTTCCGCAGTGGCGACCGCGCGGAAAACACCGCCACGCCGCCGCAGTCCTGATCGATGCGCCCCGAGCTCGCTCTGGTACCGGGCGAGCCCGCCGGGATCGGCCCGGAGCTGTGCGTCCGCCTCGTCCAGCAGCCGCGTGAAGATTGTCGGCTGCTGGCCTTCGCCGACCCGGACACCTTGCGCGCGGCCGCGGCCGCGCTGAACCTGCCGCTGCAACTGCTGCCCGAGGATGCCCAAGCGCGCGTCCCCGGCGACCTGCGCCTGCGCGTGGTGGCCAATGCCACCCCGAGCCGTTTCGGCCAGGCCGATCCGGCCAATGCCGGCGCGGTCATCGGCGCCCTGCTCGGTGCCGGCCAGGCCTGCCTGTCAGGCGAACTGCACGGCGTGGTGACCGGCCCGGTGCACAAGGCCGTCATCAACGAAGGCGGCATCGCCTACAGCGGCACCACCGAACTGCTGGCCGACCAGGCTGGGGTGAAGGTGGTGATGATGCTGGCCAACCACATCGTGCGCGTGGCCTTGGCCACCACCCACCTGCCACTGCGCGAGGTGGCCGACGCGATCACCACGCCCAGCCTGGAACACACCCTTCGCACCGTGCACGCCGCGCTGCGCCGCGAGTTCGGCCTGCCCGCGCCACGCATCGCCGTGCTCGGCCTGAACCCGCACGCCGGCGAAGACGGCCATCTGGGCCGCGAGGAACTGGACCTGGTCATCCCGCTGCTGCAGCGCCTGCGCGCGGAGGGCATGGACCTGATCGGGCCGCTGCCAGCCGATACCGCCTTCCTGCCGGCCAAGCTGGCCGGCTTCGACACCGTGCTGGCGATGTACCACGACCAGGGCCTGCCGGTGCTGAAGTACTCGGGCTTCGAGCAGGCGGTGAACCTGACCCTGGGCCTGCCCTACCCACGCGTTGCAGTGGACCACGGCACCGCGCTGGACCTTGCCGGCCGTGGCGTTGCCGATCCTTCCAGCCTGCAGGCGGCAACGACGTTGTGTGCGCAGCTTGCGCGGCAACGTACACTGAGCGCATGAATTCCCCGCACTCCCCCTCCGGCCCGGTGTTCACCGCCCCGGCCAAGAAGCAGCTTGGCCAGCATTTCCTGGCCGACCGCCACTACATCGACAAGATCGTGATGGCGGTCAACCCGAAAGACGGTGACCGCCTGGTCGAGATCGGTCCCGGCCAGGGCGCGATCACGCTGCCGCTGCTGCGCGTGCATCCGAAACTGACGGTGATCGAGTTCGACCGTGACCTGATCGCGCCGCTGACCGCCGCCGCCGAGCCGCTGGGCGAGCTGACCATCGTCCACCGCGACGTGCTGCGCGTGGACTTCACCGAGCTGGCCGCCGGCCAGCCGATCCGCCTGGTCGGCAACCTGCCCTACAACATCTCCTCGCCGATCCTGTTCCATGCACTGGAACATGCCGCGGTTATCCGCGACATGCATTTCATGCTGCAGAAGGAAGTGGTCGACCGCATGGCCGCCGGCCCCGGCAGCAAGGTGTACGGCCGGCTCAGCGTGATGCTGCAGGCCTACTGCCAGGTGACCTCGCTGTTCGTGGTGCCGCCGGGCGCGTTCCGGCCGCCGCCGAAGGTCGATTCGGCCGTGGTGCGGCTGGTGCCGCGTGACCCGGCCGCGATCGACATCAACGACCACAAGCGTTTCGCCGAAGTGGTCAAGGCCGCCTTCGGGCAGCGCCGCAAGACCCTGCGCAACGCCCTGAACAACGTGGTGTCCGCCGAACAGTTCGTTGCCGCCGGCGTGCGTCCCGATGCCCGCGCCGAACAGCTGGACGTGGCCGAATTCATCGCTTTGGCCAATGCCTCCTGATTACACTGCCGGTATGGAAGACGCTGACGTTTACGCCATCTCCGTCGAAGTCGCACCGCGCTTCCTCGACGATCAATCCGCGCCGGAAGACGGACGCTATGCGTTCGCCTACACGATCCGCATCCACAACCAGGGGCGGGTTGCCGCGCGCCTGGTCGCACGCCACTGGCGCATCACCGATGCCAACGGCCGCGTCGAGCATGTCGATGGCGACGGGGTGATCGGCGAGCAGCCACGCCTGCGTCCCGGTGAAGACTTCCATTACACGTCCGGTGTCATGCTGGGGACCGATCACGGGACCATGCAGGGCCACTACGACATGGTCGCCGACGACGGCACCGAATTTGCCGCGCCGGTCGCACCTTTCGTGCTGGCCATCCCGCGTACCCTGCACTGACACGGAGGCCGGACGATGAGTGTGTGGGCGATCGGCGACCTGCAGGGCTGCTATGACGTCACCCAGCGGCTGCTGGAGAAGATCCGCTTCGACCCGGCGCAGGACACCCTGTGGTTCTGCGGCGACCTGGTCAACCGCGGTGGCCAGTCGCTGGAAACACTGCGGCTGGTGCATTCGCTGCGCGAGCATAGCGTGGTGGTGCTGGGCAACCATGACCTTTCGCTGCTGGCCGTCGGTGCACGCACCGAAGAGGAACAGCGCAAGGTCAACCCGGACCTGCTGCGCATCGTGCAGGCCGAGGACCGCGACGAACTGCTGGACTGGCTGCGCCTGCAGAAGCTGGTGCACGTGGACCGCGAGCTGGGCTGGATGATGGTGCACGCCGGCCTGGCGCCGAAGTGGACCACGCAGATGGCCGAAAAGCATGCCGCCGAGGTCGAGGCGCAACTGCACGGTGCCGGCTACCGCAAGCTGTTCCGCAACATGTACGGCGACAAGCCGAGCTGGGCACCGAACCTGTCCGGCTACGACCGTTCACGCGCGATCATCAATGTGCTCACCCGCATGCGCTACTGCACCCCGCGCGGGCGCATCGGCATCGAGGACAAGGGCACGCCGGGCACGCAGGAACAGGGACTGTACCCCTGGTTCGAAGTGCCGGGCCGGGTCGAGCGCGACCTGAAGATCGTCTGCGGCCACTGGTCGGCGCTGGGCCTGACCATCACCCAGGGCGTGCATGCCATCGACACCGGCGCAGTCTGGGGCGGCAAGCTGACCGCGATCCAGCTCGATACCGATGAACTGCGCGTGGTGCAGGTGCCGGGCCGCGATGTCCCCGCACCCGTGCCCAACGCACGCCCGCCAGCGCGACCGGCGCACGAGCGCCCGGCGGCATCGGCGCAGGGCAAGGAACAGGGCGGCGGCAACACCCCGGCCGCCAACCCGGGCAACCGCGGCCCACGCCGTCGTCGTCGCCGTGGCGGCGGCGCGGGTGGTGGCTCTGCGGGCCCCGGCAGCAACAGTCCCCCGCCGCAGGCATGACGCGGCGCGGTGTGGCACCATGGACGGTGCTGCTGTTGACGGTGGCCCTGGCCAGCGGCTGCCAGCCCCCTTCGGCCCCGGCCCCCGCCGACGGCGGAAACGCCGGCCTCACGCCATCGCAACCGCAGGCGCCTTCGCCGCCGCTGGTGGCAGCGGCGCGCGCACAGGTCGGCGTCACCACCCGCTACAACCCTGCCTATCAGGTGCTGGCCTATCCCGGCGGCGACGTTCCGGTTGATCGCGGCGTGTGCACCGACGTGGTGGTGCGTGCCCTGCGCAGCCAGGGCCTGGACCTGCAGGCGCGCGTGCATGAAGACATGCGCGGCAATTTCAGTGCCTATCCCGCGATCTGGGGCCTGTCACGGCCGGACCGCAACATCGATCATCGCCGTGTGCCGAACCTGATGCGCTGGTTCGAACGGCAGGGCTGGCAGCAACCGGTCACGGCCGCCGCCACCGACTATGCGGCCGGCGACATCGTCGCCTGGAAGCTCAACGGCAACGGCCTGCTGCACGTGGGCATCGTCTCCGACCGGCGGCTGGCCAATGGCACGCCGCTGGTGCTGCACAACATCGCGCGCGGCACGCGCGAAGAGAACCTGTTGTTCCAGCACGCCATCATCGGGCATTACCGGATGCCGCAGCGACAGCCCAGGTAGAGTCGACTGTCAGTCGACTATCGCGCGCAGCGTGGGTTTTTCGGGTGACCGCCGAGAGCAGTCGACCAACAGTCGACTCTACCCCGTCGACATCCCCGTCGGTGTTTTCGTTGGTATTTGCGCGATCAGCGGCGCACGTAGTGCGCGAAGCGGAACGCGTAGGCATGGCGTTCGTCGGCCGGGTGCGGCTCGCTGCTCACTTCCCGCCAGTCCTGCATGTCGACTTCGGGGAAATGGGTATCAGCGGGGATTTCGGCATCCACCCAGGTCAGGTACAGGTCACTGGCCTGGTCCAGCAGCTGGTGGAAGATCTCGCCGCCGCCGATGATGCACAGCTCGCTGGCGCCCTCGCCTTCGGCAATCGCCTTCGCCTCGTCCAGCGACGCCACCGCGCGCATGCCCTCGAACGGCACCTGGCCGCTGCGGGTCAGCACCAGGTTGGTCCGTCCCGGCAGCACGCGGCCGATCGATTCGGCCGTCTTGCGGCCCATCAGGATCGGCTTGCCCAGGGTGAGCGCCTTGAAGTGCTTGAAATCATCCGGCAGGTGCCAGGGCATGGCATTGCCCTGGCCGATGCCACGGTTGCGATCCAGCGCCACGATCATCGACAGCTTCATCGCGCTCATACCGCCACCGGCGCCTTGATCGCCGGGTGCGGATCGTAACCGTCGATGCGGATGTCGTCGAACTGGAAGCCGAACAGATCGGTCACCTCCGGGTTCAACCACAGCTTGGGCAGCGCGCGCGGTTCACGCGACAGCTGCTCGCGCGCCTGCTCGAAGTGGTTCGAATACAGGTGCGCGTCGCCCAGCGTATGCACGAAATCGCCCACGCCCAGGCCGGTGGCCTGCGCCACCATGTGGGTCAGCAGCGCGTAGCTGGCGATGTTGAACGGCACGCCGAGGAAGATGTCGCCGCTGCGCTGGTACAGCTGGCAGCTGAGCTTGCCGTCCACCACGTAGAACTGGAACAGGTTGTGGCACGGCATCAGCGCCATCTGCGAAAGCTCGCCCACGTTCCAGGCGCTGACCACCAGCCGCCGCGAATCGGGGTTGCGCTTGATCTCGTCGACCAGCCACTGCATCTGGTCGATCTCACGGCCATCGGCGGTGGCCCAGCTGCGCCACTGCTTGCCGTACACCGGGCCGAGATCGCCGTTCCCGTCGGCCCACTCGTCCCAGATGCGCACCTGGTTGTCCTTCAGGTAGCCGATGTTGGTGTCGCCTTTCAGGAACCACAGCAGCTCGTGGATGATCGAGCGCAGGTGCAGCTTCTTGGTGGTGACCAGCGGGAAACCTTCATTGAGGTCGAAGCGCATCTGCCAGCCGAACACGCTGCGGGTGCCGGTGCCGGTGCGATCACTCTTCTCGGCGCCGTGTTCGAGCACGTGCGCCAGCAGGTCCAGGTAGGGCTTCATGCCTTGCCCTCGGCAGCCACCGGCAACTGCGGCTGCAGCACCGGCGCGCGGCGCGACATCACCAGCAGCACCAGGCCGAAGGCGATCAGCGGCAGGCTGAGGATCTGGCCACGGGTCAGCCAGTCGAAGGCCACGTAGACGCCGTTGTCGGGCATGCGCACGAACTCCACCGCGAAGCGGAACAGGCCGTACATCAGCGCGAACAGGCCGCCGACCAGGTAACGGTGGCGCGGCTTGGCCGACACGGCCCACAGCACCACGAACATCACCAGGCCTTCCAGGAAGGCTTCATACAACTGCGACGGATGGCGCGCGAACTGGTTCAGCGCGCCGGTGGCGAACTGCGCCTGCAGGGTCGCGTGGTCCAGCTGGTTCAGCGGCGCCGGCAGGCCGGACGGGAACACCACGCCCCAGGTACCGTCGGTGTACTTGCCCCACAGCTCGGCACCGATGAAGTTGCCGATGCGGCCGAAGCCCAGGCCCAGCGGTACCAGCGGCGCCATGAAATCCATGGTGTCGAAGAAATGCAGCTTGTGCTTGCGCGACCACCACCAGCAGGCGCCCAGCACGCCCAGCAGGCCACCGTGGAAGCTCATGCCGCCGTCCCACACCTTGAACAGCAGCAGCGGGTTGTGCAGGAAATCGCCCAGCGCGTAGAACAGCATGTAGCCGATGCGCCCGCCCAGCACCACGCCAAGCATGGCGTAGAACAGCAGGTCGGAGAAACCATTGGCGTCGACGCCCGGCAGGCGGCCGGCGGCGATGCGCTTGCGTCCCAGCAGCCAGGCGGCGGTGAAGCCCAGCAGGTACATGATGCCGTACCAATGCACCTTGATCGGCCCCAGCGAGAGGGCGATGGGGTCGATGTCGTGGAAATAGATCATGGAAGGTGCCTTGCGGTTGAACGCCTATTCTCGGGCCAGTGCCGCCCCGGCTCAACCAAGGAGCTGGGGCGAGTTCGGCAACGCGTCATCGTTCGACCGGGTCGAGGCCGGAAAGTGCCCTTCGATCAGGCTGGAGACCTCGTCGATGGCATCCTGCAGCGCTTCCACCGGATTGGAGCCACGCAGGCCCTCGCGCAGGTGGGTGCAGACCCGCTGCCATTGTGCCGGGCTGACCCGGCCCTGCAGGCCACGGTCGGCGACGATCTCTATGGCGTGGTCGGCCAGAAGCAGGTAGATCAGCACACCGTTGTTGTGGGTGGTATCCCAGGTGCGCAGGCGCGCGAAGGCATGTTCGGCGGCCTGGCGCGGGGTGACCTTGTGCCACAGCGCGGCCAGCGGCAGGTCCGCTTCCACCGCGAACATCACTTGGCCGCCGTGGCGCTGCTCACCGGCTGCGATGGCCTCGGTGATCGCCTGCAGCGTGGCGGGCGGGAACGCGCGCCGTACCGACGGCGAAAATACATGACGACACAGTCGTTGGATCATCACCAGCCCCCCGAAGCACCACCACCGCCGGAGCGGCCACCGCCGCCGCCCCAACCGCCGCCGCCGCCGAAGCCGCCTCCGCCGCCCCAGCTGCCACCGCCCCAGCCACCGCCACCGGCAAAGCGGCCCGGGTGACCGGAGAGCATGGCAACAATGAGGCCCACGACGCCAGCCAGGCCACTGGCGAGCAGCGTGGAGGTGAACAGGAACGCCGCCAGCGCCGCACCGGCACCGCCGAGCAGGCCGCGCAGCGGTCGCGGCACGCGCGAGAACACGCCGCGCAGGATGCTGCCGGCGAACACACCGATGAACAGCGCCAGGAACCAGGTATCGCCACCACCGCTGGGCTCACGCCCGCGATAGCCACTGACCGGTGCCGGCAGCGTTTCGCCGTCGATCAGCTTGACCAGCACCGCCGTGGCGTCGGTGATGCCACCGGCGTAGTCGCCGCTGCGGAAGCGCGGCACCAGGTACTCCTGGATGACCCGGTTGGCGATGGCATCGGGAATCGCTCCCTCCAGACCATAACCGGGTTCAATGCGCACGCGCCGGTCGTCCTTGGCCACCACCAGCAGCACCCCGTCGTCCACGCCCTTGCGGCCGATCTGCCACTGGTCGAAGACCCGCGTGGTGTACTGCGCGATGTCTTCCGGCTGGGTGGTGGGCACCACCAGCACCTGCAGCTGGCTGCCCTTGCGCTGCTGCAGCTCAATCGCCTGCTGCACCAGCGCCTGCTTCTGCGTGGCGTCCAGCGTGCCGGTGGTATCGACCACCGGCGAATCCAGCGCCGGAATCGGAGCGAGCTGCTGTGCATGCGAAGCCAGCGGCAGCCACAGCAGCAGGGCCAGGAGCGCAGTGGCCAGGCGCATGGGTCAGTGGCCCGGCTGCGGTGCCGGCTGCTGCTGCGGCGCGCTGCCGAAATCGACCGCCGGCGCGTTGGAGATCTGCGCTTCGTTTTCCACGGTGAAGTTCGGCTTGGTCTTGTAACCGAAGATCTTGGCGGTGATCACCTGCGGGAACGAGCGGATGTAGGTGTTGTAGTCCTGCACCTGCTGGATGTAGCGGCCGCGGGCGACGGTGATGCGGTTTTCAGTGCCTTCCAGCTGAGCCTGCAGGTCGCGGAAGTTCTGGTCCGACTTCAGCACCGGGTAGTTCTCGGTGACCACCAGCAGCCGCGACAGTGCGCTGCCGAGTTCACCCTGGGCCTGCTGGAACTGCTTGAGCGAGGCTTCGTCGTCGGCGTTGACGTTGATCTGACCAACACGCGAGCGGGCGTTGGTGACTTCGGTCAGCACGCGCTCTTCCTGGCTGGCGAAGCCCTTCACGGTCTGCACCAGGTTGGGCACCAGATCGGCGCGGCGCTTGTACTGGTTGAGCACTTCGGACCAGCCGGCCTTGACCGCTTCATCCTTCTGCTGGATGGCGTTGTAGCCGCAGCCGGACAGCAGGGAGGCCAGCAGCATCAGGGGCAGGACACGGGTGAACAGGCGCATGGCGGAGGTTCCGGGTGGACTGGGCACCGAGCATGCCACGGTTCGAGTGAAAGACCGGCCATCGGGCGCCGCCCCCTCCGCGGTGGTTGGCGAGGAAGCGTTATCGGGGTCGGCCGGGAGGGTGGGTTGGCTGGGGGGCGCTGCAAGTACGTCCATGTAAGCTCGATCGCGCTTGCTCGTGTGCGCTGTCCTGCGCACACGGCAAGACCGGGGTTGGGCATCCTGCCCAACCCGCCCGTGGCATGCCTCGGGCCCATGGCGCTCACGCCCCCAGCCAACCCACCCTCCCGGCCACGGACAATTTCCTGGGCACCGCGGGGAGATCAAAAGAAAAATCAAAAGCAAAACGCGGTTCTTCAGGCATTCGTGTCGACCAAGGTCGACACCTACCGGAGCGGAACGCCGTTCCGGCAGACCGCGGGAAATTGTCGAAGGCGGGGTGGGTCCGGTGGCGGGGGTGTCTGATCTGGCCGCATGGATGCGGCTGCCAAGCCTCCAGGGACGGATTCACGGCGTCCCCCGCCACCGGACCCACCCCGCCACCCCACGGATAACCAGCTTTTGACGTTGACGTTGATTGCAGCGGGTGCAGGGCGGCAAGCCC
>NZ_JACIUW010000024.1:0-69201 GCF_014145825.1 Stenotrophomonas sp. I18B00994
CGGGCATTTTTATGGTGGTTCATCCGGGCTCTTTGGGGACTGGATAGGTGTGGTAACCACCATTTTCCAAAGATGCCCCGGATGAACAACCTACCGAGAGATCACAACTAACAGTCGACTCTACCGGCTCCCGCGCCGGTCGCCGCCACCGGTCACCGTGGCCGGCCCCGCCCGTCCCGTGGTTCAGTTTTTTAGGGTTCCCCAGCCGTCCAAGCTGCGATACAGTCAAGGGGTGTCCAGCCTGACGACCCCGCATACCCTTTCTTCCGCACGCCGTTGGTGGCGATGGTGGCCCGTTGCCGTCGTCCGCCCCCATAACGCTGTGTCCCGGAAGGAAAGTCGTCTTGAACTCGCACGCTCAGTTTCAGCAGCAGGCCGCTGAAGGCCACACCCACATTCCCGTCGTCCGCGAAGTGCTGTCCGACCTGGACACGCCGCTTTCGGTCTATCTGAAGCTCGCCGACGGCCCCAATACCTACCTGTTTGAATCCGTCGAAGGCGGCGAGCGCTTTGGTCGTTACTCGATCATCGGCCTGCCGGCGCGCCGCGTGTACGCCTTCCACGGCCACACGCTGACCGTGCGCGAAGACGGCCAGGTGGTGGACACCCGCGAGGTCGCCGACCCGTTCGCTGAAGTCGAGGCGCTGCGCAGCGCCCACTCGGTGCCGAAGCTGGAAGGCCTGCCGGGCTTCACCGGTGGCCTGGTCGGCTGGTTCGGCTTCGAGTGCATCGGCTACATCGAACCACGCCTGGCCCCGCCGGCCGGCCGCGATGAGCTGGGCACGCCGGACATCCTGCTGCTGGATTCCAACGAGCTGGCCGTGTTCGACAACCTCAAGGGCCGCCTGTACCTGATCGTGCACGCCGACCCCCGGGTCGAGGGCGCCTTCGAGCAGGCCCAGGCGCGCCTGGATGCGCTGACTGCCAAGCTGCGTGCACCGGGCGCCGGTTATCCCGCACCGCTCAACAGCGATGTGCTGGACGAATCCGATTTCGTTTCCGGGTTCACCCGCGAAGGGTTCGTCGATGCGGTCCAGCGCAGCAAGGAATACATCCGCGCCGGTGACATCTTCCAGGTGGTGCTGAGCCAGCGCCTGAGCGTGCCGTTCAAGGCGCGGCCGGTGGATGTGTACCGCGCGCTGCGTGCACTGAACCCGTCGCCGTACATGTATTTCCTGGATGTCGGCGACCTGCAGGTGGTCGGCTCCTCGCCGGAAATCCTGGTGCGCCTTCAGGATGGCAAAGTCACCGTGCGCCCGATCGCCGGCACCCGCCCGCGTGGCGCCACGCCCGAGCAGGACCTGGCGCTGGAAGCCGAGCTGCTGGCCGACCCGAAGGAACGCGCCGAGCACCTGATGCTGATCGACCTCGGCCGCAACGATGCCGGTCGTGTGTCCAGGGCGGGCACCGTGGAAGTGGGCGAGCAGTTCGTGATCGAGCGCTACAGCCATGTCATGCACATCGTCAGCGAAGTGACCGGGCAGCTGCAGCCGGGCCTGAGCTACGCCGACGTGCTGCGCGCCACCTTCCCGGCAGGCACCGTCAGCGGCGCGCCGAAGATCCGCGCGCTGGAAGTGATCCGCGAGCTGGAACCGATCAAGCGCAATGTCTACGCCGGCAGCATCGGCTACATCGGCTGGCACGGCGATGCCGATACCGCGATCGCGATCCGCACCGCGGTGATCAAGGACGGCCGCCTGTACGTGCAGGCCGGCGCCGGCATCGTCTACGACTCGGACCCGGACAAGGAATGGGACGAGACGATGAACAAGGGCCGCGCGCTGTTCCGCGCCGTCGCCCAGGCCGCCAAGGGCCTGTAAGCCTGCCTCGCCACGGCGCCGCGCCGTGGTCGTTCCGCTGTTCCCGTTCAAGACAAGGAGTACTGCATGAAGCTGCTGAGCGCATTGCTGTGGTCGTCACTGCTGGCCACGATGGCCCCGTCTGCGTGGGCGCAGGCCAATACCATTCCGTCGCAGCCGCACCTGCTGGTGAAGGGCGAGGCGCGTCGCGTGGTGATGCCGGACCGGTTCGGCCTGCAGTTGAACATCGAAGAGACCGACATGGATGCCGACGCCGCGCGCCGCCGCGTGCAGGACAACGTTGCCCGCGTGCTGGCACTGTTCAAGCAGCACAAGGCGGTGGAAGGCAGCGTGCGCGCGGACAACCTGCGGGTCGGTCCTGCCACGCGCTATGAGCAGAACCGGCAGGTTTTCATCGGCACCCGCGTGTCACGCCAACTGCGCGCCAGCTTCGCCAGCGTCCAGCAGATGCAGGACGTGCTGGGGGCGCTGAAGGCCAACGAGAACCTGCAGGTCAGCAGCGTGGCGCCGATGTACTCGGGCGAAGTGGCGCTGCGCCGCGAACTCAAGGGTGAGGCGGCGGCCCAGACCCGCCAGTCTGCGCAGGGCCTGGCCAAGGCCTACGGCACCCAGCTGCGCGGGCTGTACAGCATTTCCGATGTAGCGCCGAACTTTGCCTATGGCGTGCAGGCGGGCAATTGGCCCAGCAGTGGGGATCTGGTGACGCCGCCCTCGCCGCCCGCGCCCGAGGCACCGATGAACAGCATCGAGACCACGGGCTCGCGCCTGCGCGAGTCGGTGGAGGCCGGCCCCATCACCTACACCGAAAACGTGTACGCCATTTTCCTGATAAGCGACGGAACCTGACCATGTTGTGGATGATCGACAACTACGACAGCTTCACCTACAACCTCGTGCAGTACCTGCAGACGCTGGGCGCCGAGGTGAAGGTGGTGCGCAACGATGCAATGAGCGTGGACGAGATTGCCGCGCAGAAGCCCGAGCGCATCGTCATCTCGCCCGGCCCGTGCACGCCCAACGAAGCGGGCGTGTCGCTGGAACTGATCGAGCGCCTGGGCCCGACCACGCCGATCCTCGGCGTGTGCCTGGGCCACCAGGGCATCGGCCAGGTCTACGGCGGCACGGTCATCCGTGCCGGCAACATCATGCACGGCAAGACCTCGCCGATCCGCCATGAAGGCAAGGGCGTGTTCGCCGGCCTGCCGGACCGCTACCAAGCCACCCGCTACCACTCGCTGGTGGTGGACAAGAACAGCCTGCCTGATGTGCTGGAAGTGACCGCCTGGACCGAGAACGACGACGGCTCGATCGAAGAGATCATGGGCCTGCGCCACCGCCAGTTCCCGGTGGAAGGCGTGCAGTTCCACCCCGAGTCCATCCTCACCGAACACGGTCACGCCCTGCTGCGCAATTTCCTGCAGCGCCCGGCGGCCTGATCCAAGGAGCATTCCCATGAGCTTCTCCCCCCAGGAAGCCCTGCATCGCACCATCGAACACCGCGAAATCTTCTTCGACGAAATGGTCGACCTGATGCGGCAGATCATGCGCGGCGATGTCTCGCCGATGATGACCGCCGCCATCCTCACCGGGCTGCGCGTGAAGAAGGAGACCGTGGACGAAATCGCCGCGGCGGCCACCGTGATGCGTGAATTCGCCCGGCCAGTGCCGGTGGCCGATACCTCCAACCTGGTTGACATCGTTGGCACCGGTGGCGATGGCTCGCACACCTTCAACATCTCCACCTGCGCGATGTTCGTCGCTGCTGCTGCAGGCGCGCGCGTGGCCAAGCATGGCAACCGCAGCGTGTCGTCCAAGTCCGGCAGTGCCGATGCGCTGGAAGCGCTGGGCGCGGTGATCGAGCTGCAGCCTGACCAGGTGGCCGCGGCCATCGACCGGACCGGCATCGGCTTCATGTTCGCGCCGATCCATCACCCGTCGATGAAGGTCGTCGCGCCGGTGCGCCGCGAGATGGGCGTGCGCACCATCTTCAACATCCTCGGCCCGCTGACCAACCCGGCCAGTGCACCGTCGGTACTGATGGGCGTGTTCCATCCCGATCTGGTCGGCATCCAGGCGCGCGTGCTGCGCGAACTGGGTACCGAGCGCGCGATGGTGGTCTGGGGCCGTGACAACATGGACGAGATCTCGCTGGGCGCCGGCACCCTGGTCGGCGAACTGCGCGACGGCAAGGTGCGCGAGTACGAGATCCACCCGGAGGACTTCGGCATCGCCATGTCGGCCAGCCGCAACCTGCGCGTGGACGGTCCGGAACAGTCCATCCAGATGCTGCGCGCCGTGCTCGACAACGAGCCGGGCCCGGCGCTGGACATCGTCGCGCTGAATGCCGGTGCCGCCCTGTACGTGGCTGGTGTGGCCAGCGACATCGGAGACGGCCTGGCCCGCGCCCGTGCCGCCATCGCCAATGGCAGCGCCCGCCAGCGCCTGCAGCAGTATGTGGAGACCACCCGCGCGCTGGTTGCCTGAGCGCGCGGTTCAGCCTCACCCTCTCGATGGCCGATAATGGCCGTCCTCACCGCCCCCCGCACCGACCCGAAGACGATGAGCGACATCCTGCAGACGATCCTGGCCCGCAAGGCCGAAGAAGTGGCCCAGCGCCGCGCCCAGCGCCCGCTCGAGGAGCTGCAGGCCGCCGTGGCCAGCGCCCCGCCGGTACGTGGCTTCGTGCGCGCGCTGCAGGCGGCGGTGGCCAATGGCGACCCGGCGGTGATTGCCGAGGTGAAGAAGGCCAGCCCCTCCAAGGGCGTGATCCGCCCGGATTTCCGCCCGGCCGACATCGCCGTCAGCTACGAGTTCGGTGGCGCCAGCTGCCTGTCGGTGCTGACCGACGTGGACTTCTTCCAGGGCGCCGACGCCTATCTGCAGCAGGCCCGTGAAGCCTGCACGCTGCCGGTGCTGCGCAAGGATTTCGTCATCGACGCCTACCAGGTGTACGAGGCGCGCGTGCTGGGCGCCGACTGCATCCTGCTGATCGTCGCCGCGCTGGACGATACCCAGCTGGCCACGTTGTCCGAGCTGGCGCTGTCGCTGGGCATGGACGTGCTGGTGGAAGTGCATGACATCGACGAACTGGAGCGCGCGCTGCAGGTGCCGGCGCCGATGATCGGCATCAACAACCGCAACCTGCGCACCTTCGAGGTGTCGCTGCAGACCACGCTGGACATGCAGCAGGCGGTGCCGCGTGACCGCCTGCTGGTCACCGAGAGTGGCATCCTCGGCCCGCAGGACGTCGCGCTGATGCGCGATGCCGGCATCCATGCATTCCTGGTCGGCGAGGCCTTCATGCGCGTGGAAGAGCCGGGCGAGGGCCTGCGTCAGCTATTCTTCGCGGCATGACAACGCACTATCCGACGCCGCGCGACGATGCGCCGCTGGTGGTCTTCGATTTCGACCACACCCTCTACGACGGCGATTCGGGCACCCATCTGTTCGCCTCGCTGATCAAGCGCAACCCGCTGCGCATGCTGGCCGCGCTGCTGGTCACGCCGATCGCCGGGCCGTTGGTGGCGATGCTGCCGACCCGCCGAACGGGTATTTCGGTCTACGTGTGGATCGGCAGCTTCGGCCTGCACCGTGCGCGCGATTTCAACAAGGTGATCGATGCCTACGTGCTGCGCAACGAGGCGCAGATGCGCGCCAAGCTGCTGCCGCAGGCGCTGGAGGTGTTCGCTGCGCACCGCGCCAAGGGCGACCGTGTAGTGGTCGCCACCGGCGCACCGCCGGAACTGGCCCGCGCCATCCTGGCGTTCGTTGCCCACCAGGACGTGCCGGTGATCGGCACCGAGGTCGGCCCGCGACTGGGCGGCGTCGGCCCGACCCGCCACTGCCACAACGAAGAAAAGATGCGCATGCTGCGCGAGCGCGGCTACGGCAATATCGACATCGCCTACTCCGACAGCACCGCCGACCTGCCGTTGCTGCTGGCCGCCAAGGCGCCGGTGGTGGTGAACCCGAAGCGATCCAGGGTGGACTTCTTCCGCCGCGTGCTGCCGGCCGGCACCCGCATCCTCAACTGGGGCTGCGTGGACCGCGGCGGCGACAAGGCGTAGCCCGGGGCCGGATCCCGTCCGGGGCCTGACCCCATCGCACGATGACGGATCTGCCGGCCAGCGGCCGGCACTACCCTCCTCCGTCCCGGTAGTGCCGGCCGCTGGCCGGCAAACGCTCAATGCCCCAGGTACCCGTACACCGCATGGCCGATCTGGAACAGGCTGATCCCCAGCACCAGCACGCCCACGGCCACCAGCACCCAGCGCTCCTTCACCCGCTTGACCAGGATCGCCGCCACCGGCGCGGCCATCATGCCGCCGATCAGCAGGCCGGCGACGATCTGCAGGTGCTGCACGCCCATCGACAACAGGAAGGTCGCTGACACCGTCAACGTGACCACGAACTCGGCCGCGTTGACCGTACCGATGGTGGTGCGCGCCTGGCCGCCACGGGCGAGCAGGGTGGACGTGGCGATCGGTCCCCAGCCGCCACCGCCGCTGGCGTCCAGCAGGCCCGCGAAGAAGCCCAGCACCGGTACCCGGCGGATCTCGCCCTTGGGCATCCAGCGCCCCGCGGCGCGCGCCAGGATGATGATCGCCAGCACCAGCAGGTACAGGTAGATGAGGGGGCGGATGATGTCGCCGGGGATCTGGGTGAGCACGTACGCGCCCAGGGCGCCGCCCACCGCACCGGGCAGGGCCAGCCGCAGGAACAGGCGTTTATCGACATTCCCGGCGGCGAGGTGCGACACGCCCGAGGCGCCGGTGGTGAACACTTCAGCGGTGTGGATGCTGGCGCTGACCTGCGCCGGTGGCAGGCCCATGCTCAGCATCACCGACGAGGACACCAGGCCGAAGGCCATGCCCAGTGCGCCGTCAACCAGCTGCGCGCCAAGGCCGATGAGGATGAACCACCAGAATTCGCTGCTCAGTTCCATGCAACGAGCCTAGCGCGCGAAGGAGTGCGGACCAAGGTCCGCACCCACCGGGTGCTCAACGGTCAACGGGTGCCGTACAGCACCACGGTCTTGCCGCGGGCATGCAGCAGGCCGTCGGTCTGCAGCTTCTTCAGCACGCGGCCGGCCATTTCGCGCGAGCAGCCGACCAGGCGCGCCAGTTCCTGGCGTGACACGCGCAGCTGGCTGCCCTGCGGATGGCTCATCGCTTCTGGTTCCTGCGCCAGATCGTGCAGTGTGCGCACGATCCGATCGGTAACATCCAGGAATGCCAGGCGACTGGCCTTGCGGCTGGTATCGAGCAGGCGCTTGGAAATCTGCTGGCCCAGCGCATACAGCAGGCGCGGGGCGTCGGCCGACAGCGGACCGAGGAACAGCTGGTGCAGGCGCTCGTAGCTGATTTCGGCCAGTTCGCAGGCGGTACGGGTCCGCAGGATCACCTCGCGGCGGTCCGATTCGACGAACAGGCCCATTTCGCCAACGAACTCGCCGGCACCGAAGTAGCCCAGCACAAGCTCTCGATCGTCATCTTCCTCGGCCATGATTGAAACCGAGCCGCTGACAACGTAGTACAGGGTTCCCGCCGGGTCACCGGGTCGGAAGACGTCGGTACGGGTGGGATATCGCCGCCGGTGGCTGTGCGCCAGGAAACGATCGATGGTGGCGATATCCAAGGCCAGTGGACTGCTAGCTAGGCGCACGGTTGACACGATAGGGGCGCTCCCTCTGCGCATGAACGGATTCACGGGGTCGATAGCGGAGCTTAACCAGCGCAATTGTTAAGGGCAAACAGTGTGCCAGAACTCTTGCGTCTTCACGTTCCCCCCGGGGGCAGTTTGCCCCATAATTCCCCCTTTCCCTTCTTACACAGGAATCGACCGCCGTGGTCAAGCCGTTGCCTCGCCTGAGGCTGCAGGGTTTCAACAACCTCACCAAGGCGCTGAGCTTCAACATCTATGACGTGTGTTACGCGCGCACCGAAGAGGAGCGTCAGCGTTACATTGAATACATCGATGAAGAGTACAACGCCGACAGGCTGACTCAAATCTTGACCGATGTCGCCGAGATCATCGGCGCCAACATCCTGAACGTGGCCCGCCAGGACTACGACCCGCAGGGTGCCTCGGTGACCATCCTGATCTCCGAAGAGCCGGTGATCGACAAGAAGCTGGCCGGCAAGGAGCTGATCTCCGACGCCGTGGTCGCGCACATGGACAAGAGCCACATCACTGTCCACACCTACCCGGAAACCCATCCGCAGGAAGGTATCGCGACGTTCCGCGCGGACATCGACGTGGCCACCTGTGGCGTCATTTCCCCGCTGAAGGCCCTGAACTACCTGATCGAGAGCCTTGAGTCGGACATCGTGATCATGGACTACCGCGTCCGTGGCTTCACCCGCGATGTGAAGGGCAAGAAGCACTTCATCGACCACAAGATCAACTCGATCCAGAACTTCCTGGCCAAGAACATCAAGTCGCGTTACGAGATGTTCGACGTCAACGTCTACCAGGAAAACATCTTCCACACGAAGATGCACCTGAAGGACTTCGACCTGGACCAGTACCTGTTCGAGGAAAAGGCCAAGAACCTGTCGTTCAAGGAACGCATGAAGATCGAAGCGCTGCTCAAGCGCGAGATCGAAGAGCTGTTCCACGGCCGCAACCTGTCCGAGTAAGCCCCATGTGCGATGCCCGCAGGCATCGCCACCCAGGCGGGACGACCCGCCCCGTGGAACCAGTGCCCCGCACGCGTTACAGTTCCACGGTGATGTACCGACCCACGGCCCGGTGTGAAAACACCGGGCCGTTTCGTTTTTTTCAAAAAAGGTAAGGAGCCCCCACCCATGCCCTGGATCTACCTGCTGCTGGCCGGCCTGTTCGAGATCGGTTTCGCCCTCGGAATGAAGTACTCCGAAGGCTTCAGCAAACCCCTGCCCACCGCTGCCACGGTGGTATCCGCGCTGATCAGCCTGTACCTGATGAGCCAGGCGATGAAGAGCATCCCGGTCGGCACGGCCTACGCGATCTGGACCGGTATCGGTGCCATGGGCGTGGCGGTGCTGGGCATCTACCTGTTCAACGACAGCGCATCACCGGCCCGCCTGGCCTGCGTGGGCCTGATCGTGGCTGGTGTGATCGGCCTGAAGCTGGTCTCGCCGAACTGATTGATGGCCCGACCAACGGTCGGGTCCCACCGTCGGCCCCCCCCCCCGCACCTCCTGGTAGGCCCGCACCGTTGGTGCGGGCGACCCTTCAAATGCGGTAGGCGATGGTCTTCATCACCCTGGAGGCCAGTGCCATCACGCCCGGGATCGGGAACGGCAGGCGGCGAGCGCCGGCCTGCTCGGCGTGGTCCGCATGGCGGGCCTCGTCTTCCTTCATCACCGCGATGACCGCGCGGCTGCGCAGGTCGCCGGCCGGCAGGTCGACCAGGTGCTCGTCCAGGTGGGCCTCCACCTGGCGCTCGGTCTCGACCACGAAGCCCAGGTTCCAGCCGTCGCCGCGCAGCCCGGCCAGGGTGCCGATGGTGTAGCTGCCGGCGTACCAGAGCGGGTTGAACAGGCTCGGACGGCTGTCCAGTTCGGCCAGCCGGGTGGCGCACCAGGCCAGGTGGTCGGTTTCTTCCTGCGCCGCTTCCAGCAGGTGCTCCCGCGTGGCCGGGTCGCGCGCCACGGCGGCCTGGCCGAAGTACAGGCCCTGCGCGCAGACCTCGCCGACGTGGTTGATCCGCATCAGGCCTGCGGCATGGCGCCGCTCGGCGCTGTCCATGCCGGGCTCGCCGGTGTCCGTGGCGGGGTAGGGGCGGGCCGCCGGCGGATTGCCGAACACTGTGTCCAGGGCGCGCTGCGCCTCGGTCAGCAGGTGGTCCAGCGGAGTGGTCTGGCGGAGCACGGTCATGGCAGTACGCGGTGGGGCGGAAGACCCCCCGATTCTCGCCCGGCCCCGCGCCCCTGCCAACCCGGCCCAGGGGACGGGTTGCGCTCCCGCGGCAGGATGAGTACAATCCGGCCTCTTACGCTTCACCTTTTCACAACGCGTGGCAGAGTTCCGGCGAGCCTTTCGCCGCAATGAGCCCGACCTAACCTAGAGTTCTTCATGAGCACTTTCACTGCCAAGAACGAGACCGTCCAGCGCGACTGGTACCTCGTCGACGCCGAGGGCAAGACCCTGGGCCGTCTCGCCACCGAGCTGGCCCGCCGTCTGCGTGGCAAGCACAAGCCGGTCTACACCCCGCACGTTGATACCGGCGACTACCTGGTCGTCATCAATGCAGAAAAGATTGCCGTCACCGGCAAGAAGCTGCAGGACAAGATGTATCACCGTTTCACCGGTTACATCGGCAACCTGAAGACCGAGTCCCTGGCCCAGGCGCTGGAGCGCCACCCGGAGCGCGTGATCGAGATCGCCGTGAAGGGCATGCTGCCGAAGGGCCCGCTGGGTCGCCAGATGTACCGCAAGCTCAAGGTCTACGCTGGCACTGAGCATCCGCACGCCGCACAGCAGCCGCAGGTTCTGGATATCTAATCATGGCTATCACTCAAAACTACGGCACTGGCCGCCGCAAGTCCTCCACCGCTCGCGTGTTCCTGCGCAAGGGTTCGGGCAACATCACCGTCAATGGCCGTCCGCTGGACGAGTTCTTCGGTCGTGAGACCGCGCGCATGATCGTGCGCCAGCCGCTCGAGCTGACCAAGAACACCGAAAGCTTCGACATCCTGGTCACCGCCGCTGGCGGCGGCACCACCGGCCAGGCCGGTGCGATCCGTCTGGGCATCGCCCGTGCTCTGGTCGAGTACGACGAAACCCTGAAGTCCGAGCTGCGCAAGGCTGGCTTCATGACCCGTGACGCCCGTGAAGTCGAGCGCAAGAAGGTCGGTCTGCACAAGGCCCGTCGCGCCACCCAGTTCTCCAAGCGCTGATTTACCGCGCCTGGTTGGGCTCCTTCGGGAGCCCGCTGGATGGAAAAGCAAAAGCCCGGCTTCGGCCGGGCTTTTGTCGTTCCGGGGTCATGGATTTCCTGGTTGCCGGCCAGCGGCCGGCACTACCCGTGGTCTCGCGTGTCGGGAGGGTGGGGTCAGGGCCTTTCCCTGCGGAAAAGGATCCGGCCCCAGGGTTCTTTCTGGAGAAGAGCCCCGTTGTTGTTCAAGGGGGTGTGCCGAGAGGCGCGGGGACAAGGTGGAATGCGCGACCAGATGAAAAGCAAAAGGCCAGATCTTTCGATCTGGCCTTTTGCTTTTAATTTGGCTGCCCCGGATGGATTCGAACCACCGAATGCCTGAGTCAGAGTCAGGTGCCTTACCGCTTGGCGACGGGGCAAAACGTGCAACTATTTTCTCACTTTTCACGCTGAAAAACAACTTGATTTTCAGTGTGGTGGCTATGGGTGGACTCGAACCACCGACCCCAGCATTATGAGTGCTGTGCTCTAACCGGCTGAGCTACATAGCCTTGGTGAGCCCGCTATTCTGCGGATGTGTACCGCCCCTGTCAACACTTTTGTGTCGTGCTTGTGGGCCGACAGAGGGCATGGGATAGTCCCGGCCAGTAGATTTTCTTAGGAGTCCGCATCGTGATCGATCCGGACGGCTATCGACCGAACGTCGGCATCGTGCTGATGCGGCAGGACGGCCAGGTGTTCTGGGCACGACGCGTGCGCCGGGACGGCTGGCAGTTCCCGCAGGGTGGCATGAACACCGACGAGACGCCTGTCGAGGCCATGTATCGTGAACTGCAGGAAGAGACCGGCCTGCTGCCCGAGCATGTGGAAGTGCTCGGGGCGACGCCCGGCTGGCTGCGCTACAAGCTGCCGGCGCGGGCCATCCGCCGCAATGAGCGGCAGGTCTGCATCGGCCAGAAGCAGGTCTGGTTCCTGCTGCGCCTGACCGGCGACGAATCCCACGTGAAGCTGGACCACACCGACTCGCCCGAGTTCGACCACTGGCGCTGGGTGGACTTCTGGTACCCGGTGGAGCATGTGGTGATGTTCAAGCGTGGCGTCTATGCGCGTGCGTTGCGACATCTGGCGCCGCTGGCCCGCGGGGTGGCCGGGCAGGGGGTTACCGCCATGCCCAAGAGCGCCGCCGAAGCCTGGATGCCTGGCCATACCGCCGGGCACGACCGCCCACGCAAGCGCCCTCGGACCCGCGGCTATTGGCCGAAGAAGGCCACGGGCGATGGCCCGGCCAGCTGACGGGCTGAACGGTATCGAGAATGGTTCAGGTCTCTGATTGACAACCATTCTCGTTTCCATTGGAATAGCCAACAGGCCGCTTCTGGCCTGCCAGCCCGGTTCACGCCTGTGTACGTCTGCATCTGCAACGGAGTCACCGACCACCAGATCCGCGAAGCCGCCAGCCATGGCGTCAGTACGGTGGCCGAACTGACCATGCGTACCGGCTGTGGCGCTACCTGCGGTTCCTGCCTGGACATGGCCGGCGATCTGCTGGCCAAGGCGCGTGCCACCCACGATCTGCCGCTGCCGGTATTGGGTCTGGCCCAGGTCGCCTGATCGTCTCTTGGCGGCGCGTTGACGGCGCGCTTTCGCATTCTTCACGTGCGGCCGCACAGGCCAATGCGCACGATTCGCGTTCCTTCACGACTGCAGGCAAGGCGTTAAAGTGCCTGCGTTTTCAGCGTGCAGGAGCATCCCCATGAAGGGCGACACCAAGGTCATCGAATTCCTCAACAAGGTCCTCTACAACGAGCTGACCGCGATCAACCAGTACTTCCTGCATGCCAAGATGCTGAAGAACTGGGGGATCAAGGAACTGGCCGAACACGAGTACAAGGAATCGATCGACGAGATGAAGCATGCCGACATGCTCGCCGACCGCATCCTGTTCCTCGAAGGCCTGCCGAACTTCCAGGCGCTGGGCAAGCTGCGCATTGGTGAGAACCCGACCGAGATCCTGCAGTGCGACCTGTCGCTGGAACGCGATGGCGTGGTCACCCTGCGCGAGGCCGTGGCGTATGCCGATTCGGTCGGCGACTACGTCAGCCGCCAGCTGTTCGTGAAGATCCTCGATTCGGAAGAAGAGCACATCGACTGGCTGGAAACCCAGCTCGACCTGATCGAGCGCATCGGTGAACCGAAGTACCTGCTGAGCAAGCTGGAAGAGTGAGTCAGCCGGCCTGGCCGGCGCGATGCTGTGCCAGGTAGCCCGTCAGTGCCACGCGCGCTCGGGCGAATTCCGCAACCAGCAGCGCCACCGCTACTGCGGGGCGCTGCAGGCTGCCGCTGCGGGCTTCGTGCTCGATGCGCTGCGCGACTGACGACAGCGACAGCGCGCCCACGTTCGCGCTGGATGACTTGAGGCTGTGCGCGACGGCCTGCAGGCGAGGCTCGTCACCGTTCTGCGCTGCCTGCTGCAGCTGCTGCACCATTGCCGGCGCATCCTCCAGGAACACCGAGACGATCTGGATGGCGCTCTCCCCGATCACTGCATGCAGTTCGTCCAGCACATCGCGGTCCAGCACTGGCTGCGGCTTGGAGCCGACTCGGCTGTCATCGTCCTGCAGAGCCGAGCCATGCTCGGCTGATGGAGCGCGACGGCTATCGGCCGTCAGCCGGGCATGGCTCGGCTCTATCGAAGGCCGTGCAGGTGATGCGGCTTTGCCGCCGCCCCAGCGCTGCAGCAGCGCATGCAGGGTGTCGCGTGCAATCGGCTTGGACAGATAGTCGTCCATGCCGGCCTGCAGGCAGCGCTCGCGGTCACCGGCCATGGCATTGGCGGTCATCGCGATGATCGGCAGGCGCGGGCGCCCGTTTTCCACTTCCTCGGCGCGCCAGCGGCGGGTGGCGGCATAGCCGTCCAGCACCGGCATCTGGCAATCCATCAGCACCACATCCACGTCGCCTTCGCGCAGGGCAAGCAACGCCTGCTCGCCATCGGCGGCGTTGCACACTTCGCACTGGAACACGCGCAGCAGCTGCTCGGCCACCATGCGGTTGACCGTGTTGTCCTCCACCAGCAGCACGCGCAGGTGCAGCGGTGGCAGCGTGGGCGTGGGCTGGCCCTGTCCGGCGTTGGCCAGCAGCGCGGCAGGGCGCGCATGCGCAACCGGTGCAGCCAGCAGTGCATGCAGCCCAGCGTCTTCGAAATGCGAGGGTAGCTGCCTCTGGCGTGGGCGTGGAGGAAGGGCATCGTCCTGCAGCCACAGCACCTGCAGCCCGTCGTCTTCGCCACGTTCGGCCAACGCCTGTTGCAGCGTCGCTTCACCGATGCGGCGCGCACGTGCATCGACCAGCAGCCACGCCGGTGCCGGTTGCCCCGGCCTCGGCACCGCGCGCAGGCGCTCGACCACGGCATCGAACTGCGCCAGGGCGTGCACCAGCAGTCCATGATGGGCCGCGATGCGCTCGATGCGTGCCTGCAGGATGGCATCGCTACTGAACAGCAGCAGCGCGTCTGGCGTGCGCGCCATGGCCGGCAGGTCGCCGGGCACCTTCAACAACGGGATCTCGAACCAGAACGTGGCGCCCTGGCCGGGCGTGGACTGCACGCCGATGCGCCCGTGCATCAGGTCGATGATGCGCTTGCAGATCGCCAGGCCCAGGCCGGTGCCACCGTAGATGCGGGTCGTTGAGGCATCGGCCTGGCTGAAGGACTGGAACAGGCGCGCCTGCAGTGCCTCGTCGATGCCGATGCCGGTGTCGATGATCTCGAAGCGCAGCTGGTGCTGGGCCGCGCCTTCGCCCAGCCGCTGCACGCGCAGCTGTACCTGGCCGCGCGCGGTGAACTTGATCGCGTTGGCCAGCAGGTTGCTCAACACCTGGCGCAGTCGTACAGGGTCGCCACGCACCGGCAGGCGTACCGACGGGTCCAGCTGCAGCCCCAGCGACAGGCCCTTGGCGTCGGCGGCGCGCTGCATCAGCTGCACCACGCCATCGAGCAGGTCGCGCAGGTTGAAGCTGGTGATCTCCAGTTCCAGCGCCTGCGCTTCCAGCCGCGAGTAGTCGAGGATGTCGTCGACGATGCGCAGCAGCTGCTGCGAGCTGGCCGAGGCGGTGGCCAGCATCTGCCGCTGGTCCTCGCCCAGCGGGCCGCGTGCGATCAGCTCCAGCATCGGCAGGATGCCGTTGAGCGGCGTACGGATCTCGTGGCTCATCGTGGCCAGGAACTCACCCTTGGCCAGCACCGCCGCCTCGGCGGCCTGCTTGGCCTGCAGCAGCTGCTGTTCCAGCTGCCCCTGTCGTTCGGTGGTGCGGCGCAGCTGGTCACGTTCGGCGGCCAGCAGGCTGCGCTCGCGTTGCAGCTGGGCCAGTGCCCGGTTGCGCGCGCGCAGCCGCAGGCCCAACAGCAGCGCGCTGATGGAGGCCGCAGCAAGGGCAACCAGCAGTGCGACCCACATCGGCACGTCAGAGCACCGCGTTGTGGAAGTCGAAGTTCAGATCGCTGCCGGCCGACTGCACCATGTTGCCCTGGATGTAGTCGACACCGCCCACCCACATCGCGGCGGCGGCCTGCGGATCTTCGATCTGCTGGCCGATGATCTGCTGCCCGGCGGCGTGCGCCCGCTCGATTGCCCGGCGCAGCTCTTCGCGCGTGGCCGGATTGGAATGGCTGCTGGAGAAGCGCGCGGCCATGCGCACGAACGACAACGGCAGCTGGGTCAGCAGCGCATCGGCTTCGCCCCCGGGTTCGAACTGGCTCAGGCAGAAGCGCACGCCGGCGCCGGCCATGCGCTGGCAGAACTGCTGTAGCGGCACGGTATGGATCAGCGCGTCGGGCAGGCGCACGTCGATCACCAGCGCGCTGCCGGGCAGGTCGCGCTGCTGCAGCGATTCCAGCAGCCAATCCGCGAACGCATCGCGTTGCAGGGTGCGTAGCGACTGCGAAACGAACAGGTTCAGTGGTTGCGTCGCGTGCCGGTAAAGGTCGAGAAGGCCCAGTGCATGGTCCATCACCTGCTGGTCGAGATCGGCGATGCGCCCGGCAGCCTCTGCGGCCGGAATCACCTGGCCTGCCGCCAGCAGCGTACCGTCGGCCTGGCGAAGGCGCAGCAGCAGCTGGTACTGCGCGGTGTTGCCGCCGGCGACGGCGACGATCGGCTGGTAGGCCAGCTCAAGCTGGCCTTCCAGCAGTGCCAGGTGTTCCTGCTCGCTGGTCACGTCGCGGTGCACGTGGCCGGCCACGCCGGCGCTGAGCAGCCGTGCCTGCAGGGTGGTGCGCTCGACTGCTTCCAGCGCGCTGTTGGCATCGTCAAAGCCCGGCGACAGCGGTGCATAGCCGACCACGCCCCGCAGATGCACCGATTCGTCATCGCGGATCACGAAGGCCCGCGCCGACAACTGCTCGCGCAGCGCAGCGGCAATGCCTTCCAGGCTGTCCTCGCTGACATCGCGCGCAAGCAGCAGGAAGCTGTTGTCGTTCAGGCGCGCCAGCAGGTGCGGGTGGCCGGCTTCTGCCAGGCGTTGCCCGGCCTGCACCATCAGGCGCTCGAAGGCGGCATAGCCATAGCGCTCGCGCAGGCCCAGTGCGCTGGATATCTCGACGAACAGCACGCCGCCCTGGTCGCGGTGGGCGAGCGCGGCGTTGAGCTGCTGCAGCACGTGATGCCGCGTCGGCAGCCCGGTTTCCGGATTGCTGGTGGCCGGGGTGCCGGATACGCCGGGCAGGGTTGCGGCCTGCGCCCGCGCACGGCGGATGCGGTTGGCCACGGCGGCGATCAGGTGGCGCGGGCGGATCGGCTTGCTCAGGTAGTCGTCGGCGCCACTGTCGAGCACCTCGAACTGGCGTTCCGGGTCCGGGTCGCCGCTGAGGAACACGATGGGCAGCAGCTGCAGTCCGGGCTGCTGGCGGATCAGCGCGGTCAGGCGCATGCCGTCCAGACCGGGCAGGTGCAGGTCCATCAGGATCAGGTCAGGGCGATGTTCCTTGATCGCCTGCAGCGCACCGTCGGCATCGCTGTGCACGATCGCCTGCATGCCGGCGCCATGCAGCACGCTCTGTGCGAACAGTGCCTGGGCGCGATCATCCTCGACGATCAGCACGCGGTAGGGCGAATCGGAGTGCAGCGGTGCCGGGTCATTGCCGCCGGCCTCGGCCAGCAGGGATGGGCCGGGCAGCGGCGGCGGTGCGCTGCCGATCGATGCGGGTGCGTCGGAGGCGGCCAGCGGCGGAACCGCTGCCGGCGCTGCGGCGACGGCGCTCGCCGGTTCAGCGGTCCAGCGTTGCCAATGATCGGCCGGAGGGGTTTCAGCGCGTCCCGGGCGGGCGCCCGCGGGGGATTCGTTTGCGGCCATCGGTGCTCCTGGTGTTCGCGTCCATTATGCGACAAGCCCGGCGATCAACCGGTGCCGGGCTGGCGTGGACTGTCGGGCGACGCACTGCGTGCCAGCCAGCGCACGCCCTTCCACAAGGTGCGCCAGACCAGCCACACCAGCAGCGCGCCCGCCAGGCTGCAGGCCAGCACCACGATCAGCGCGATCCACGGGTGTGCCAGGGCCAGGGCCAGGCCACCGACCACCACGGTGTCCTCGGCGGCGGAGGCCACCCAGTTGCTGGCAGGCTCGGGCGAGGTATTGAGCAGGGCGCGGGTGCCTGCCTTCAGGCCGTGGCTGGCCAGCGCGACACCTGCACCGGCAGCAAGTGCGCCGGTGCCCAGCTGCCCATCCGGCGACAGCGTGGCTGCGGCAAGGAAGGCACCTGCGGGTACACGTGCCAGGGTCTGCACCAGATCCCACGCCGAGTCGACGCCGGGAATCTTGTCGGCGAAGAATTCGGTCACCGCCAGCGCCGCCGAGGTGCCCAGCACCCACCACGATTCAGTGGCCTGCAGGGCCGGCGGCAGGTCGACCCAGCCGAGCAGGCCGGCCAGGCCGACACCGAACACGGTGAGGTAGACGCGGATGCCGGCCAGCCAGGCCAGCAGGATGCCGATCACGAACAGGTGGGCTTCGGTCATGGCGATGCTCCGGCGACGGAACTGTGCAGGGGACCACACTATCGACGATGGCATGCCTGAACGCCACAGACCGTGGCTCGCCACTGCGCAGGAAACCCACCCGTCCTGTCATACACTAGCCCGTCGTTTGCCACAGGGGCCGTACCGGTGTCGCCCTCGCGATGCCCCGGAATCCACCCATGACCAACCGTCCTCCCATGCGCGTGCAGGTCCGCCTGCCCGGCGCACCACAACCGCCGGCCGACCGTCGCCGCCTGCTGGTGATCGGCGGCATCTGGCTGCTCAGCCTGGTGCTGGCGGTGCTGGGTGGCTGCTGGATGGCAACGCCGCGCGATGCGCAGGGCCAGCGCCTGCAGGCTGCCGAGAAGCGTGCCGAGACGTTGCAGGCGCAGCTGACCGAACTGCGCCAGAAGCAGGCCACGCTGGAAGCCTCCGACCGCATCAGCCGCGCCGCCAACACCGAGGTGCAGTCCTCGCTGGCCGAGCGCGATGAAGAGATCGCCGGCCTGCGTGCCGACGTCGCCTTCTATGAGCGCCTGGTGGGTTCCACCAGCCAGCGCAAGGGCCTGAACACCCATTCGATCGAGTTCAGCCCGGAAGCGGCCGGCACCTGGCAGTACACCGCGGTGCTGACCCAGAACCTCAACCGCGGCGCCATCAGCCAGGGGCAGATGCGCTTCACCGTGGAAGGCGTCAAGAACGGCAAGCTGGCCACGATCAGCTGGGATGATCTGCATCAGCGCAGCAAGGTACCGGGACAGGATTACTCGTTCCGGTACTTCCAGCAGCTCACCGGCAGCGTGATGCTGCCGGCTGACTTCACCCCGCAACGCGTGCGGGTGACATTGGGGAGTGGTACGGGGGGGACCACCCAGGTATTCGACTGGAAACAGGCCGGTGCGCCGGCCAGCAAAGGGGAGTAGGCAGATGTTCGGAAGCAGCAAATCCAACCGTGAAGGCCAGCTGGTGGTGGATGCCCTGATCGGCAACCAGGTGGTGATCCGCGGTGATGTGGAATTCAGTGGTGGCCTGTACGTGGAAGGCCGCATCCATGGCAAGGTGATCGCCGCCGAAGGCGCCAGTGGCGCGACCCTGACGGTCGCCGAGCATGGCGTGATCGAGGGCGAGATCCGTGCCCAGGTGGTGGTCATCAGTGGCCGCCTGGACGGCGACGTGCACGCCAGCGAGAAAGTCGAACTGACCCCGAGCGCGCGGGTCAACGGCAACGTCCATTACCAGGTGGTTGAGATGAATGCGGGCGCCCAGCTGAACGGCCGCCTGATCCATGCCAGCGCCCCGATGGCCGCCCTGCCGGCCCCGGAAGCTGATGAGGCCACTGGCGGCAAGGGTGACACCGCCGCGCGCCGCAAGCTGGCCGAGGCGATGGCTTGAAAGCCATCGTCGGCACCCCCATGCTGACACCATGAGCACGCTAGTCTCCCTGCCCGGCGCCACCCCGGCCGCCGCGCCCGATTACCAGTCGCTGGAGCGCCCGCTGAACTTCACCGAGTCGGCGGCCGCCAAGGTCAAATCCCTGATCCAGGAAGAGGGCAACCCCGACCTGGCCCTGCGCGTGTACATCGAAGGTGGTGGCTGTTCGGGCTTCCAGTACGGGTTCGAGTTCGACGAGAACCGTGCCGAGGACGATCTGGCGGTACAGACCAGCGGGGTGACCCTGCTGGTCGACCCGTTGAGCCTGCAGTACCTGATGGGCGCCGAGGTGGACTACACCGAGAGCCTGACCGGTGCACAGTTCGTGATCCGCAACCCGAACGCAAAGACCACCTGCGGCTGCGGCAGCAGTTTCAGCATGTAGGCGGGGCGAGGGGCCTGCGTCCCGCGCGACAAGGTGTGTGGAGCAAGCTCCACACCCACAGACGGCTTCGGCAAAGCCTGCGGCTTGCCACCCGCATCGATTGGCGGCACGCTTGCAGGATGCCCAATACTCCTTCGCCGCTTTCCGGTTTCGCCTTCGTGGGCGAACCGCTGGAGCGCGCCGATGCCCTGCGCGAAGATGCCGATGCACTGGCGCGCCTGTGGCCGGGCGCGCACATTCTGGTGCTCGATCAGGACGGCAGCGCCTTCACCGGCGATGACGACCAGCCGCTGGCGCTGACCGGCGCCGACATCGGCGGCGGTCCCGGCTCCGCGATCTTCCTCGGCCTGCGCGGGGAACAAGCGTGGTTCTCGGTTGAAGCCGCCAGCGTCACCGTCACCGCACCACGTCGCCTCGACCTGCGCCAGGCCGCGCTGCTGTGGTCGGTGGCTGATGCGACCGCTTTCAGCTACGCACGTGGCATGTCCTACTGGCACTCGCGCACCCGTTTCTGCGGGGTATGTGGTGGTACCGTGGCGTTTGCCCGTGGCGGCTTCGTGGGGCGTTGCGCGCAGTGTTCCACCGAGCACTATCCGCGTGTCGACCCCGCTGTGATCGTGGCGGTTGAAAACCAGGGCCGCCTGCTGCTCGGCCGCCAGTCAAACTGGGCGCCACGTCGCTACTCGGTGCTGGCCGGCTTCGTCGAACCGGGCGAGACCTTCGAGCAGACCGTGGTGCGCGAAGTCCACGAGGAGAGCAAAGTGCGGGTGACGGCCTGCCAGTACCTCGGTTCGCAGCCCTGGCCATTCCCGGGTGCGCTGATGGTTGGCTTTCGCGCACAGGCGCAGGATGACCTGCCGACCGTGGACGGTGAGCTGGAAGACGCGCGCTGGTTCAGTGCCGACGAGGTCGGCGCAGCGCTGGCGCGCGATGTGGAGGACGATGGCCAGGGCATCCGCCTGTCGCCGCCGATCTCGATTTCGCGCGGCCTGATCGAGCATTGGTACCGGCAGCAGAAGGGCTGAGGCGGGCCGGCTGGGGTGATTGCATTGCCGCCACCTGAACACGGCACGGGTTACAGTCCGGTTCACCGCTGAGGGCGCCGCTGCGACAGGTAAGGTAGCGGCGCCGAGCGTTCTGTTTCGTAGGGAGACCTGCCATGTTCACCACTCTGGCCGCCGTGCTGGTGGCACTGGCCCTGGGCCATGTTGCTCCGGCCGCTGCTGCCTCGCTGCGCCGTTTCGACGGTTTCCGGCGTTGGCTGGGCTGGCTGGATGCGCGTGGTGGCAAGGCCTGGCAGGGACCGGCCGGCGTTGCCTTGGCCCTGCTGCCGCCGCTGTTGCTGATGGCGCTGCTGGCGTGGCTGTTGCGCGGGGTGCTGTTCGGCCTGCCGTCGCTGCTGCTGGGCGTGGCGGTGCTGGCCTGGTGCTGGGGCCCGCGTGACCTGGACCGCGATATCGAGGCCATCATCGATGCCGATGATGCGGCGACGCGGCAGGCTGCAGTGCGCAACCTGCAGTCGGCCGGCGGCAGCCTGCGCGAGGACATTCCGTCGCTGGTCGAGGCGACGGTGCTCAACGCACTGCGGCGCTGGTTCGCGGTGCTGTTCTGGTTCCTGTTGCTGGGCCCGGCTGGCGCGCTCGGTTACCGGCTGCTGGCGCTGATGGCGGAAAGCCCGATGCGTGCCCGCGTGCCGGTCGAGCCGCTGGCGCTGGCGCAGCGGCTGCTGGGCTGGATCGAGTGGCCGGTGGCACAGCTGATGGCGTTCTCGATGGCGCTGGTGGGCAACTTCGATACGGCGTGGAAGGCGTGGCGCCAGGCCCATGGCGAGCGCCTGACCGGCAACACCGGGTTCCTGGGTGCGGTGGCGCGGGCCAGCGTCAACGCCGAACTGCGCGAGGACGCGCACGACTACACCGAGGCGGGGCTGTTGCCGGTGTGGCAGCGGTTGCCGGACCTGCGTGATGCGATGAGCCTGGTGTGGCGGATGCTGCTGCTGTGGCTGGCGATCCTCGCCCTGCTGGTGATTGCAGGCTGGGTGACGTAGTTGCTTTGCAGGGCTTGCAGCCCTGCACCTGCAGAGGTAAACGCCAAAGCCAAAGCGGCTCTGGGTTGCTGAGGGTTGGGCGGGGCGGTGTGGGGCTGCAGGACACGCCGTAAACCCGTCCCTGGGGGCTCGATGGCGCCATCCATGGCGCCAACGGTCCTGCGGCCCCACACCGCCCCACCCCCGACAGTTTCCCGGTGACGGTGGGTCAACTGCGACTGCCGGTGGGTGTCGACCTTGGTCGACACGGTAGATCCACGCCATGCGTGGATGCGGAGCGAAGCGATCCGCTTTTGCTTTTGATCTTTTCTTTCTTTTCCGTGGTGGACGCGCACGGAAACTGTCCGTGGCCGGGCGGGTGGGCTGCGCAGGGGCGTGAGCCGCATGGATGCGGCGACCGAGCTTACATGGACGTACTCGCAGCGACCCCTGCGCAGTCCACCCGCCCGGCCTATCCCATGACCGACAAACGCCGCCCACCACGAGGGGCTGCGCCGTTGGCTGGAAACCTAGATCGGTGCCAGTGCAGTGAACGGTGCCCACGGCAGGTTGCGCAGCAGCGCATACCCGGGCAGCACCCAGAGCCAGAACACAGGATTGGCCAGCAACCGCATCAGCGGGTCGAGCACGCGTGGGCGGATGCCGGCGATGTTCAGCAGCATCAGCAACAGGAACGGCAGGCTGATGACCAGCAGCGGGTTCATCGCCATCGCGCCGGGCAGGTCGAAGTGGACCAGGGAGTACAGGCAGCGCGTGCTGCCACAGCCCGGGCAGTACAGGCCGGTCAGGGCGTACAGCGGGCAGCTCGGCAGTGGATTGCCGGCGACATACGGATTGACGTTGCGCAGCACCACCGTGGCACCCACGGCCAAGCCGGCGGAAGCCAGCAGCGGCGCCCAGCGGGCGAGTCGGGAACGAGCGGGAAGCGCGGACATGCAACAACGGATCCGGCGCAGGCGCCGGATCCGTCCAGGCGTATCAGTAGCCGCTGTTGCTCATCGCGCCCATGCCGCCGAGCACGACGAAGAACAGCACGTACAGCACGACCAGCACGGCCCAGGCAATGGCCGACCAGATGGCCCACTTCTTGGCCTTGGCGGCGGAGTCCTGGGCGCCGGCGATGTCGCCAGCGGCCAGCTTGCCGTTGACCTGTGCGGCGTAGACGATCGACACGATGCCGGCCGGCAGGCAGCAGAACAGGGTGGTCAGGATGGCCCAGACCAGGTTGTTCGGGACCTGCGGAGTAGCGGTATTCATGGGTTCAAGCTCCTTGATGGGTGGTGGTGGTGAATCATTGGTCGGAAAGAGCGCCCAGTACGGCCAAGCCGCCGAACAGCCCGAGCCACAACAGCAACAGGACCGGCAGGGCCACGGCCGAAGCCACCGCCCACCAGCCCGCCTTGCGCGACGCGCTGTAGGCCCCCGGCAGATCGCCAGCCGCGCGGCGGCCATCGACCTGGGAGGCATAGACGATCGACACCACGCCCAACGGCAGGCAGCAGAACAGCGTCGTCAGGATCGCCCAGACCAGATGGTTGGGGATGTAGACCGGACGGCTGAGCGGTGGTGGTTGATTCAAAGCGAGACTCCATTCCTTGGTGGCCGGCCTTGGTGAATCGGCCGAACCTCCCCCCTGTGGGTGCGTAATCTACCGCAACCGGCGTTGCATGTATGCGTTTACACGCACGACATGTCGTGTTCGCCACTGGACGGTGGCGTATGCGGGGGAGGTTGCCGGGCCTGCCTGTCAGTTCGATTCTGTCATGCGTGATCGCCGCGCAGGGCCCGCACCTGGGCTTCCAGCGCCTGGGCGTTGGTGGTGTGGCCGTCCATGGACGGTGCCGCCACTACCTCGACGGTGGCTCGGAAACGGCGCGGCACCCGCATGCGGCCGAGGCGGCTGTCGCGCCGGCTCCACATGCTCGACCACATGCCGCGCAGGGCCATCGGCACCACCGGCACCGGCCGCCGTTCGAGGATCTTCTCGACGCCGGACTTGAACGGGGCGATTGCACCATCCCTGGTCAGTGCGCCTTCCGGGAAGATGCAGACCAGCTCGCCTTCGGCCAACGCGGCGTCGATGTCATCGAACGCGCGTTGCATCAGCGCCGGGTCTTCGCGCGCACCGGCGATCGGGATCGCCTTGGCGGTACGGAAGATCCAGCGCATCACCGGGATGTTGAAGATCCTGTAGTACATGACGAAGCGCACCGGACGCGGAATCGTCGCCGACAGGATCAGTGCGTCCATGTAGCTGACATGGTTGCAGACCAGCAGCGCGGCACCTTCGTCGGGCACGTTGGCTTCGATGCCGTGCGGGCGCAGCCGGTACAGGGTGCGCACCATCAGCCAGCTGAGGAAGCGCATCAGGAATTCGGGAACGATGGTGAAGATGTAGATCGCCACCAGCGCGTTGGCGATGGCCAGCGCCAGGAACTGCTGCGGGATGCTCCAGTGCAGCAGCTTGTGCGCGGCCAGCGACAACAGGGCTGCGCCGACGATGAAGCCGGAATTCTGGATGTTCAGCGCCGCGAACACGCGCGACATCTGCGCCTTCGGCGTGCGGCTCTGGATCAGCGCGAACAATGGCACCACGAAGATACCGGTGAACAGGCCGATGCCGATCAGGTCGATGACGATGCGGATGCTACCGGACTGCTGCAGGAAGGTGCCGATGGTCAACCCGTGCACCGTCGCCTCGCCGCTGCGCGCGAAGTACAGGTCGAGCAGGAACGCGGTCATGCCGAACGCGCCCAACGGCACCAGGCCGATTTCCACCGTGCGTGCCGACAGCTTTTCGCACAGCAGCGAGCCGACGCCGGTGCCGACCGAGAACAGGGCCAGCGCAAAGATGTACAGGGTTGGTTCGCCGCCGAGGTTGGTCACCGCATAGGCCGGCAGCTGCGAGGTCAGCACGGTGCCGACGAACCAGAACCAGGACACGCCCAGGATTGAATTGCGCACCGCCTTCTGCTGGCGCGCCATGCGCAGCACCGCCAGCGATTCCGGCAGCGGGTTCCAGTTGATCTTCAGGTCCGGGTCGCCGGCATCGACCTTGGGAATCAGGCGGGCGGCGATGTTGCCGCAGATCGCCAGCGCGATGATCGCGCACGCGGCCACCACCGTGCCATGGCTGCCGGCCACGGTGAACACCAGGCCGCCGACGATCATGCCGGACAGGATCGACATCGAGGTGCCCATCTCGACCAGGCCGTTGCCGCCGGTCAGCTCTTCGGGCTTGAGCACCGAGGGCAGCACCGAGTACTTCACCGGGCCGAACAGGGTTGACTGCATGCCGGTGCAGAACAAGGCGACCAGCAGCACCGGCAGGCTCTGGGTAAGGAAGCCGGTGGCCGCCAGCGACATGATCACGATCTCCATGGTGGTGGTGATCACGATCAGTCGCGATTTTTCCAGTTTGTCGGCGATCTGCCCGGCCAGTGCCGAGAACAGGAAGTACGGCAGGATGAAGATGGCCGGTGCCAGCGTAGCGTACAGCCCCAGTTCTTCCTCCGGCACGGCCATGAACAGCAACATGCTGATGATCGCCTGCCGATACACGTTGTCGTTGAACGCTCCGAGCGCCTGGACGACGAAGAACGGCAGGAAACGGCGCTGGCGCAGCAGGGCGAACTGGTTGTGACCGGACATGGAGCCTCCTTGACCGGCGCAGCCTAGCATTCCTGCCTATCCGCTGTGGGTGCGGACCTGTGGGTGCGGACCGTTGGTCCGCACACCTGTCGATGGTCTCAGACGATATCGTCGACCACGCCGCCATCCACGCGCAGTGCCGCACCGGAGGTGGCGGAGGCCTGCGGCGAGGCCAGGTACACCACCATGTTGGCTACTTCCTCGACCGTGGCGGTGCGCTGGATCACCGAAGACGGCCGGTGTGCCATCACGAACTCGCGGCCGATCTGCTCCAGCGGCTTGCCGCTGCGCTGGCGTTCATCTTCGAACATCGCCGCGAAACCGTCGGACAGGGTCGGGCCGGGCAGCACCGCGTTGACGGTGACGCCACTGCCGGCCACGCGCTTGGCCAGGCCGCGCGACAGCGACAGCTGCGCGGTCTTGCTGACACCGTAATGGATCATGTCGGCGGGAATGTTGCGTGCCGATTCGGAGGAGATGAACAGCACGCGGCCCCAGCCGGCGTCGACCATCGCCGGCAGCAGTGCCCGCGACAGGCGCACGCCGGACATCACGTTGGTCTGCCAGTAGCGCTCCCAGGTGGCGTCTTCGGTCTCGAAGAAGTCCTCGGGGCCGAAGATGCCGGCGTTGTTGACCAGGATGTCGACCTTGGGCAGGCCGGCCAGCAGCACATCGACACCGGCTGCATCGGAAAGGTCGGCGGCGACGCCGATCACCTCGGCACCCGGAACGGTGGCGAGCAGGCGCTGGCGGGCGCGTTCGACACTGTCGCTGCTGCGGCCGTTGAGAATGACCCGCGCACCCGCCGCGGCAAGACCCTGGGCGATCGCCAGGCCGATGCCGGCGGTGGAAGCGGTAACGAGCGCGGTGCGGCCGGCGAGTTCGATCTTCATGGGGGGAGTCCAGGAGCAGGTGATCACCCAGTATCCGCGCAGGACCGTGATCGGGATGCAGCGCCAGGCGCAACACACGGTTGCACACGGTGCAGTAGATCCACGCCATGCGTGGATGGACTGCGGGTCGCGCCAGGCCATGCCCGGCGCCGGCCTTCAGGTGAGCGTGCGCACCGCCTCATTGGCCGCCGCCCGCACCTTCGGCAGCATCCGCAGCACCAGCGCCATCTGCGTGCGGATCAACTGCAGCTTCGCCGGCATCGCCTCGTCGATCTGCTCCAGTTCGGCCGCCACCGCGCGGTCGGCGTCGTTGTCATCCTCGCTGACCGGCCGCCGTGCCGTCAGGGCCGAGGCCAGCTGCTGCAGCGCTTTCCGCACGCGGTCACCGGCGGCCAAGGCCAGCGGATCGCCGGCGTAGCTGTCCACCTGGTCGCGGTGTGCACCCAGCGCCGACAAGTGCCCAAGCAGCGTGTTGGAGAGCGCCAGGAAGTGGAAGCCGGCATCCAGGTTGCGGCGCACATGACCGGGTTCGCGCAGCATGTTCGACAGCGCGGTGGACAGCGCGGCGTCGGCGTTGTGCATGTCGCGGCGGGCGATGCGATAGGCCAGGTCATCGCGCATGCCGCTGCGGTACTGGCCCAGCACCGAATCCAGGTAGCGCGCGGCGGTCTCCAGCACCCGCGCCAGCACAAGGTGCAGCTGACGGCCCTGCCAGTCGGGCAGGATCAGGAACGCGGCAGCAGCGGCGATCGCGCAGCCCAGCAGCGTATCGACCATGCGCGGCACGATCAGCACGAAGCCATCCCCGATCAGGTTGAAGCAGGTCAGGGCCATCACCGTGATCGCCGCCGAGGCCACCAGATAGCGGTCGGTGCGGGTGAAGAAGAACAGCAGCGCCGACAGCAGCGCGATCAGCAGCTGCACGTGCAGCTGCGGGAACAGCTGCAGCAGCGCCCAGGTGAGCACGAGGCCGGCCACGGTGCCGACGATGCGCTGCGCCAGGCGTTGGCGGGTGGCGCCGAAGTTGGGCCGGCACACGAACACGATGGTCAGCAGCACCCACGAGCCGTTCTGCGCATTGAACAGACGGATCGCGGCGAAACCGGCGATCAGCGCCAATGCCATGCGCAGGCCGTGGCGGAACAGGACCGAGCCGGGCGTGAGCTGCTGGCGCACGCGCACGCCCATCTCGCGCAGGGTATGCGGGTTGCTGTCGCGCAGGCGCGTATCGACATTGTCGAGACTGGCCTCGGAGCGTTCGGCGTCCAGCAGGCGGCGTTCGATGCTGCGCAGGTTGTGCACCAGCAGGTCCAGCGAACCCAGCAGTCGCTGCCACTGCGGGCGCTGCTGGTCGCGCAGGTAGGCCAGCGCATCGGCCAGGTCGCGCCCGGCCTGCTGGTTGTTTTCGCCATATACGAACGGGCGGCGCAGGCGGATCGCCTCGCCCAGGCGCGCGCAGGCCTGGCCTTGAAGATCGAGCAGGCGCTGGCAGCGGTACAGCACGTCGCTGTGGAAGAATGCATCGACCAGGGCGCCGTACGGGTAGTGCGAGGAACTGGCGCGCTCGTGGAAGTCCTGTGCCATGTAGTACAGGCGCAGGTACAGGCCGGAGTTCACGCCGGGCCGCCCGGAACGGCCGAAGCGGGCGAGAATCGCGGTCTTGGCCTCGTTCAACGCGCCGACCACGCGCCGGTTCTGCTCGGCCAGGTCGAGCTGGCGGCGTTGCAGGTCGGCCTCACGTACCGGTTCGAACAGGGCGGCCTTCAGCTGCAGGTAGCGGCCCAGCTCGATGTAAAGCCGCGCCACGCGCTCGCGCACCGGTCGGTTGGCGAACAGTGCGGTCCACAGGATCGACAGCAGTCCGTACCAGACGGCGCCCGCCAGCAGGTGGCTGACCGCTTGCAGCGCGGTATGCAGGTCGCTGGCACCGTGCTGCTCCAGCCCGATCATCGTGTAGATCGCCAGCGTTACCGTGGCCTGGGCGATGGATGCGTAGCGCTCGCCGAGCGCGCCCAGCAGGGTCAGGCAGAAGGTGGACAGTGCCAGCGCGCCGATGAAGATCCACGGCCAGGGGAACAGCCAGATCACCGACGCCGCAGCGATGCAGAAACACAGCAGCGACAGCGCCACCGCCTTGGTCCGGCCCCACCAGTTGTCGTCGGTCTCGGCGATGGCGCTGGCGATGATGCCGAGGAAAACGCCGGGCAGGGCGGTCAGCGCATCCAGCTGCCAGCACACGGCAAGCGCTGCGGTCAGGGCGATGAACACGCGCAGGCCGTAACTGGCCTTCTCGTGGGCCCACAGGCGGCTGAGGCGGGATTGGCGGGCGGGCATGCAGGCTCGGCGGAAGGATCTCCCACCATTATTGCGGGGTGCGCGTGAAATATGGAGGGCGGACCACCGCGGTAGTGCCGGCCGCTGGCCGGCAGATTTGCCGTACCGAGAAAGCCGGCCAGCGGCCGGCTCTACCCTTAGATCCACGCCATGCGTGGATGGGCCGTTCTACGCACGCTGCGCGCGCTTGAGCAGCTTCGCTTCGCGCTTGCGTGCGCGACGTGCCCGCCAGCGTTCGGCCAGGCACGAGAAGATCACGTACAGCGCCGGCGTGCTGAGCAGGGTCAGGCTCTGCGAGAACAGCAGGCCGCCGATCATCGCGATGCCCAGCGGGCGGCGCAGTTCGGAGCCTTCGCCCAGGCCGATCGCCAGCGGCACCGCCGCCAGGATCGCCACCATCGTGGTCATCATGATCGGGCGGAAGCGCACGATGCTGGCCTCGCGCGCGGCATCGCGCGGTGCCAGGCCATGCTCGCGCTGCGCCACCAGCGCGAAGTCGATCATCATGATCGCGTTCTTCTTGACGATGCCGATCAACAGCACCAGCGCGATCATCGAGATCACCGACAACTCGGTGTTGGTGCCGAACAACGCGAGCAGTGCACCCACGCCCGCCGCCGGCAGCGTGGACAGGATGGTGACCGGGTGGATCAGGCTCTCGTACAGCATGCCCAGCACCAGGTACACGGTCAGGATCGCGGCGAACACCAGAATCAGCATGTCGCTGGGGTCGGAGTTGAAGCCGAAGCCCGCATCATCGGCCAGGCGGATGTCACCGGGCATGCGCATGCCGGCCACGGTCGCGTCGATGATCGCCTTGGCCTCACCCATGCTCACGTTCGGAGCCAGGTTGTAGCTGAGGTCCATCGTCGTGTACTGGTTCTCGTGGGTGATCTGCGAAGGGGCCAGGCCGGGCATCTGCGTGGCCACTGCGGTGATCGGCACCATGTCGCCGTTGCGCGCACGCACGTACACCTCGTCCAGCGCGGCGGGGGTGGCGGTCTGCGAGGGCAGGGCGTTGACCACCACGCTGTACTGGTTGATGTCCGAATAGATGGTGGAGATCTGGCGCTGGCCGAACGCACCGTACAGCGCACCGTCGATGGCACCCACGGTGATGCCCAGGCGTGCGGCCTTGGCGCGGTCGATCTGGATGTTCTGGCGCAGGCCGGCGTTGTCCACGTCGGTACCGACATCGCGCAGCTTGGGGTTCTTCTTCAGCTCCGCCTGCAGCTTGGGCAGCCATTCCTGCAGCGATGCCAGGTCGTTGCCCTGCAGCGAGATACGGTACTGCGCGCCCTGGCTGGAACCGCCGCCATCGTTGCTGGGCAGATCCTGGATCGCGCGCAGGCGCAGCTGCAGGTCGGGGTAGCGGTCGGCCTTGGCACTCAGCCGTGCGAGTGCGTGCGCCGTGGTTTCGCGACGGCCATCGCTGCGCGACTTCAGCTCGATGTTGAACTGTGCGCTGGAGCCCTGGCGGCCGCTGCCCAGGCGCACGCCCACGGTCTTCACCGCGGGGTCGGCCATCAGCATGTCGGTGATGCGGCGCTGGCGGGCGACCATGTCCTCGAAGGACACCGTGGCGCTGGAATTGGCGCGGCCCCAGATCAGGCCGGTGTCCTGCGGCGGGAACGCGCCCTTTTTCACCGCGCCGAACAGGAAGACGGTGGCGCCGATCAGGATCAGCGGGGTCAGCGACAGCAGCAGCGCGTGGCGCAGCGAGAAGTCGAGGAAGACCGTGTAGATGCGAAGCATGCGCTCATGGCCGGCATCCAGCCAGCGGCCGAAGCGCGACGGCGGCGCGCTGTGGTCGTGCGCGCTGAGGAACCGGCTGCACAGCGCCGGAGTCAGCGTCAGCGAGACGATCATCGAGACCACGATGGCCGCCACCAGGGTGACGGTGAATTCGCGGAAGAACGCACCCATCATGCCGCTGGCGAACAGGAGCGGGATGAACACCGCCACCAGCGAGGCGGTGATCGAGACGATGGTAAAGCCGATCTCGCGCGCGCCGGTGAGCGCCGCCTGCATCCGCGGCATGCCTTCGTCGAGGTGGCGCATGATGTTCTCGATCACCACGATCGCATCGTCGACCACGAAGCCGATCGCGATCACCAGTGCCAGCAGGCTCAGGTTGTTCAGGGTGAAGCCCATCACGTACATCACCAGCGCGGCACCGGCCAGCGACAGTGGCACGGTCACCGCGGCGATCAGCGTGGGTGCCAGCCGGCGCAGGAACAGCGCCATGGTCAGCACCACCATCGCCAGGCTGATCAGCAGGGTGATCTGCACTTCATGCAGCGACGAGCGGATGGTCGGCGTGCGGTCGAAGTACGGCGTCATCGTGGTGCCGGGCTGCAGGTAATCGCGCAGGGTCGGGATCTGCGCCTTGACCCGGTCCACCGTCTCCACGATGTTGGCGCCGGCACGGGTGAACACGTACATCACCACCGCAGGTTTGTGGTCGAACCACGCGGCCTGGTAGGCATCCTGCTGGCCGTCGTAGACGTTGGCGATGTCCTTCAGGCGGATCACCCGGCCATCGCCCTGGGTCTTGACCACCAGGTCGGCGAAGTCGGCGGCACGCGCCACCGAGTCGTTGGCGATGATCGCGGTAGTGGTGTTGCCGTCGCTGAGGAAACCGGTGGGCGAGGTCACGTTGGCCGCGCGCACGGCGTTGCGCAGGTCATCGGCGGTCAGGCCGAGCGCGTTCATCAGGCGCAGGTTGACGTCCACGCGCACCGCCGGCGTAGAAGCGCCAGCGATGTCGACCGAAGCAACGCCGCTGATCTGGCGGATACGCTGGGCCAGCAGCGAGTCGGCGACGTTGTACAGCTCGTCGGCCGACTGCGTCTGCGAGGTCAGCGCGATGGCGATGACCGGGTCGTCGTTCGGATTCGCCTTCTGGTACATCGGCGAGCCCATGCCCGAAGGCAGGTCGGCCTGCGCCGAGTTGATTGCGGTCTGCACGTCCAGCGCGGCCGAATCGATGTTGTGGCCGCTCTGGAAGATCATGAACACCAGCGAGCTGCCTTCCGAGCTCGACGAGCGCATGCGGTCGATGCCCGGCAGCTGGCCGAGGTGGCGCTCCAGCGGCGCGGTGACTGTCGAGGCCATGGTCGCCGCATCCGCGCCGGACTGGCTGGCATGCACGAAGATCACCGGGATCTCGATGTTCGGCAGTGCCGATACGCCCAGGCGCAGGTAGCAGATCAGGCCGACCATGAACAGGCCGATGGCCAGCAGCGCGGTGCCGATCGGGCGGCGGATGAAGGGGCCGGACAGGTTCATCGTGCGGCCCACCGCAGCAGCGGGGCGTGGATCATGCCTGCGGCTCCTGCAGCGAACCGTTGCGCAGCGCGCGCTGTTCTCGGCGGCGCGCCAGCCACTCGGAGAAGCGTTCCATGTACAGGTAGATCACCGGCGTCGTGTACAGCGTGACCAGCTGCGACAGCAGCAGGCCACCGACGATGGCGATGCCCAGCGGGCGCCGCAGCTCCGAGCCGATGCCGGTGCCCAGCGCCAGCGGCAGCGCGCCGAGCATTGCCGCGGCGGTGGTCATCATGATCGGGCGGAAGCGCAGCAGGCAGGCGCGGCGGATCGCTTCATGCGCGTTGGCACCGGCGCGACGCGCCTCGATTGCGAAGTCCACCATCATGATGCCGTTCTTCTTGACGATGCCGATCAGCAGCACGATGCCGACGATGCCGTCCACCGACAGGCTCAGCCCGCACAGCATCAGCGCCAGCAGCGCGCCGACGCCGGCCGGTGGCAGCGTGGAGATGATCGTGATCGGGTGGATGTAGCTCTCGTAGAGCACGCCGAGCACGATGTAGATCACCACCAGCGAGGCCAGCAGCAGCCACACCACATCGGTCTGGCTGCCGGTGAATTCGGCGGCCTTGCCGATGAACTCGGCATGCAGGTGTGCCGGCATGTCCAGGCTGTCCTTGGTCTCCTGGATCGCACGCACCGCTTCGGACAGCGAATAGCCCGGCGCCACGTTGAACGAAACCGTTACCGCCGGCAGCTGCTGCTGGTGGCTGACCACCAGCGGCGCACTGCTGATCTTGCCTTCAGCCAGCGCCGACAGCGGGATGATGTTGCCGGCGCCGACCGTGATGCCGGTGTTCTGCGCGCCGATGCCGGTGGCGGTGGACGAGTTGGACGAGGTGACCTGGCCGAAGCTGGTGGCATTGGTGCCGGTCAGCGCGCCGGCGCCGTTGGAAGCCACGGCCAGCTGTTCCATCAGCGCGGTGCTGGTACGGAACTCCGGCGCCACTTCCAGCACAACCCGATACTGGTTGAGTTCGGTGAAGATGGTCGAGATCTGGCGCTGGCCGAACGCATCGTAGAGCGTGTCGTCGATGGTCTGCATCGGCACGCCCAGCACACTGGCCTTGTCGCGGTCGATGTTCAGTTCAAGCGCGCGGCCCTGGTTGGACAGGTTGTTGTCCACGTCGGCCAGTTCCGGGCGCTTGCGCAGCGCTTCGGTCAGTCGCGTGGCCTGCGTGGCCACTTCGGCGCTGTCCACGTCCGACAGCGAGTACTGGTATTCGGTGGCGGCCACGCGGGTATCGAGGGTCACGTCCTGCACCGGTTTCAGGTACAGGGCCACGCCCGGAATACCGGCTACCGCCTTCTGCAGGCGCGGCAGGATCTCATCCAGGCCATCACGCTGGCTGCGCTCCTTCAGCACGATCGACAGCTGGCCCTGGTTGAGCGTGGGGTTCATGCTGCCGGCACCGATGAATGCCGACACGCCGGTCACGTCCGGATCCTGGCGCAGGGCTTCAGCGACCTGCCTGGTGCGCTGTTCCATCTGCGGGAAAGCGATGTTCTGGTCGGCCTGCACCACGCCGGTGATCAGGCCGGTGTCCTGCTCGGGCAGCAGCCCCTTGGGAATCAACACGTACAGCAGCACGGTCAATACCAGCGCGCCACCGGCCACGGCCAGGGTCAGGCGCTGGTGGCCCAGCACCCAGTCCAGGCTGTGCTCGTACAGGCCGACGGTGCGCGTCCACAGGTTCTGTTTGCCGGCCGCCGCTGCGCGCTCATGCGCATCCTCGCCCTCGGGCAGGGCATCGGGCCTGAGCAGGTAGGCGCACATCATCGGGGTCAGCGTCAGCGAGATCAGCATCGACAGCACCACGGCGATGCTCAGCACACAGGCGAACTCGTGGAACAGGCGGCCGGTGACGCCAGGCATCAGCAGCAGCGGCAGGAACACCGCCACCAGCGAGACCGTCAGCGACAGCACGGTGAAGCCGATCTGGCGTGCGCCGATCTCGGCCGCTTCCTTGCCACTCTTGCCCTGCTCGATGTAACGCACGATGTTCTCGATCATCACGATCGCATCGTCGACCACGAAGCCGGTGGCCACCACCAGCGCCATCAGCGACAGGTTGTCCAGCGACATGCCGGCAAAGGCCATCACCGCGAAGGTGCCGGCCAGCGACAGCGGCACCGCCACCGAGGGAATGATCGTGGCCCACAGCCGGCGCAGGAACACGAAGATCACCGCCACCACCAGGCCGATGGTGAGGATCAGGGTGAACTGCACTTCATGCACCGAGGCGCGGATGGTCTCGGTGCGGTCGTTGAAGATCTCCAGGTGCACGTCGGCCGGCAGCACGCCCTGCAGCTGGGGCAGGATCGCGCGGATGCGCTCGACGGTCTGCACGATGTTGGCGCCCGGCTGGCGACGCACTTCCAGCAGCACCGCCGGCTTGCCATCGGCCCAGGCCGCCAGCTGGTCGTTCTCCACGCCGTCGACCACCTCGGCCACGTCGGACAGCCGCACCGGGCGGCCGTTCTTGTAGCTGATGATGGTGTCGCGGTACTCGGCGGCGCTGGCCAGCTGGTCGTTGGTGCCGATGCTGTAGGACTGGGTCTTGCCGTTCAACGAGCCCTTGGGCGCATTGACGTTGGCCTGGGTGAGCGCGCTGCGCAGCTGTTCCAGGGTCAGGCCCATGTTCGACAGCTGCGCCGGATTGACCTGGATGCGCACGGCCGGGCGCACGTTGCCGGCAATCGAGACCAGGCCGACGCCCTGCACCTGCGACAGGCGCTGGGCCAGGATCGAGTCGGCGTAATTGTTGACGTCGCGCAGCGGGCGCGTGTCAGAGGTCAGTTTCAGGGTGACGATGGCCGCGTCGGCCGGGTTCACCCGGTTGTAGACCGGCTGGTAGGGCAGCGACGAGGGCAGGGTGGCCTGGCGGATCGCCGCCTGCACGTCCTGCGCGGCGATGTCGATGTCGCGGTCCATCGAGAACTGCAGGATGATCGTGGACAAGCCAGCCGACGAGTCGGAGGTCATCAGCTCCAGCCCGGAGATCTGGCCGAACTGGCGCTCCAGCGGCGTGGTGACCAGCGAGGCCATGGTGGTGGCGTTGGCGCCGGGGTACTGGGTGGTGACCACCAGGCTGGGCGCATCGATTTCCGGCAGCGCCGACACCGGCAGCTTGCGGTAACCGAGGATGCCCAGCAGCAACAGGCCCGCCATCAACAGCGAGGTAGCGATCGGGCGGCGGATGAAGATCGTCGAAAAGCCCACGGACTGATCCTTGCTGGCACTTCAATGTCGGCGCCGGCGGGTCCGCCGGCGCGAGGGAGAACCGTGGCCTGCGCTCAGCGCGGACCGCCACCGCGACGGCCACCGCCGCCACCGTTCTTCTGTTCGGCCGCCTTCAGCTCGGCCTCGGTCGGTGCGGCCGGGGTTTCGCCCGGCTTCAGCGCGGTGACCTTGCTGCCCGGCTTCAGGCGGAACTGGCCTTCACTGACCACCCGCTCGCCGCCCTTCAGGCCTTCGGCGATCTGCACCTGGCTGTCGCCCACTTCCACGCCGCTGCGCACGGTCTGCATCTTCACCGTGTTGTCGCCCTGCACGACGTAGACGTACTCGCCATCCGGCCCACGCAGCACGGCCTGGGTCGGAATGACCACGCCGCCGGCAATCGTGCGCAGCTGCATGCGCACGTTGACGAACTGGCCCGGCCACAGGCCGTTGTCGGTGTTGTCGAACAGCGCGCGCGCCTTGAAGGTGCCGCTGTCGGCACTGATCAGGTTGTCGACCACGTCCAGCTTGCCGTCGCCGGACAGCACGTGCGAGTCGGCGCGGTCCAGTGCCGCCACCGGCACCGCGCCGGCGGCCTGCGCCTGGCGCACGTCGCCGAGCTGGCGTTCGGGCAGGTTGAACAGGACGTGGATCGGGTGGATCTGGGTCAGGGTGACCAGCGCGGTGCCGGCGTTGACCACGTTGCCCGCGTCGACCGCGCGGATGCCGGCGATGCCGGTGATCGGTGCGGTGACCCTGGTGTACTGCAGCTGCACCTGTGCCGAGCGCATGCTGGCCTCGTTCGCCGCGACTGCGCTTTCGTACTGTGCCACTTGGTTTCGCTGTGTATCCAGATCGGTCTTGGCGACGAACTGGCGGTACTCCGGCGCATTGGAGCGCTGGTAGTTGGAGCGCGCGGTGGCCAGCAGCGCCTCGTTCTGGCGCTTGGCTGCCGCGGCCTGGTCATAGCTGGCCTGGGCGGTGCGTGGATCGATCACTGCCAGCACGTCGCCCTTCTTCACTTCCTGGCCTTCGCGGAAGTTCAGGCTCATCAGCTGGCCACCGACCTGCGGGCTGACGGTGACGGTGTTCATTGCCGTCACGGTACCCAGTGCGCTGGCATACACCGGTACGTCCTGGTGCGTGGCCTGGACCACGGTCACCGGCACCGGGCCGGCATCCGGGTCTTCGCCACCCTGGCGCGCTCCCGCTGCCGGCTTTCCAGCCTTGTCCTTGCCCCCGCCGATGACGCGCAGGCCGACCACGGCCAGCACCAGAACCGCCACGACCAGCAGCACGATCTTCCAAACACGTGACATTACGAGGACTCCAAGAGGGCTGGACGGGGCGCGGCCCCGGTTGGCAATGCGCAAAGCATACCTGTGCCACATCACGTTTCCTGCATGACGGATGGGACGGGCGCTAAGACCGGATCCGGCCGCGGAGGTTCCCGTGGCGGCGGTGTTGCCCTACATTCAGCTGGACCCCTCTTGCTGTGGAGATTGCGATGCGCCGTTCGCTGCTGCTGTCCGCCCTGCTGCTGGCCCTGCCGGCCGTTGCCCACGCCCAGGACGGGCAACGCCCCGAAGTGACCGCCGCTGCCCAGCGCCTGCAGGCCAAGGTGGTTGAATGGCGCCGCGACTTCCATCAGCACCCGGAACTGTCCAACCGCGAGGTGCGCACCTCGGCCGAGGTCGCCAAGCGCCTGCGTGCGATGGGCTTGAAGCCGAAGACCGGCATCGCCCACCACGGCGTGGTGGCGATCATCGAAGGCGGCAAGCCCGGCCCGAAGATCGCGCTGCGTGCGGACATGGACGCGCTGCCGGTGACCGAGCAGACCGGGCTGCCGTTCGCCTTCAAGGCCACCGACCAGTACCGCGGCCAGACCGTGGGCGTGATGCATGCCTGCGGCCATGACGCGCACACCGCCACCCTGCTGGGCGTGGCCGAAGCGCTGGTGTCGATGAAGAAGGACCTGCCGGGCCAGGTGATGCTGATCTTCCAGCCGGCCGAGGAAGGCGCACCGCCGCCGGAAGAGGGCGGTGCCGCGCTGATGCTGAAGGAAGGCCTGTTCGCCGACTTCAAGCCGGAGGCGGTGTTTGGCCTGCATGTGTTCTCCAGCGTGCAGGCCGGTCAGATCGCCGTGCGTGGCGGTCCGCTGATGGCAGCCTCGGACCGCTTCGGCATCAAGGTGATCGGTCGCCAGACGCATGGCTCCGCGCCGTGGAACGGTGTCGACCCGATCGTGGCCACCGCTGATCTGGTCGGCACCGCGCAGACCATCGTCAGCCGCCGCGCCAACCTGTCCAAGCAACCGGCGGTGCTGACCTTCGGTGCGATCAACGGGGGCATCCGCTACAACATCATTCCCGATGAAGTGGAGATGGTCGGCACCATCCGCACCTTCGACGAGGGCATGCGCCAGCAGATCTTCGCCGATCTGCGCAACGTGGCCGAACACACCGCCGCCGCGCACGGTGCGAAGGCGGTGACCGACATCTACGAATCGGAAGGCAACCCGGCCACGGTGAACGACCCGGCGCTGACCGCGAAGATGCTGCCGAGCCTGCAGGCGGTGGTGGGCAAGGACAACGTCTACGAGCCACCGCTGCAGATGGGCGCGGAGGATTTCTCGCTGTACGCGAAGGAAGTGCCGGGGATGTTCTTCTTCGTTGGTTCCACCAGCGTGGGCATCGACCCGGCGACGGCGCCCGCCAATCATTCGCCGAAGTTCCTGCTGGATGAGAAGGCGCTGGATGTCGGACTGCGCGCGCTGCTGCAGGTGAGCCTGGATTACCTGCACGGTGCCGGCACTCCGGCGGGGTGAGGGTTTCCGGCAGGGCTTGCAGCCCTGCACCCGCTTGGATCAACGGCAACGTCAACGTCAAAAGCGGGCATTCCGTGGGATGGCGGGGTGGGTCCGGTTGAGGGGGACGCCGTAAACCCGTCCATGGGGGCTTGGCCGCGGCATCCATGCCGCGGACACCCCCTCAACCGGACCCACCCCGCCTTCGACAGTTTCCCGCGGCTGTTGGTGCCCGCTGCTGTTGGTGGGTGCCGACCGTTGGTCGGCACGGCGGACGTCATGAATGTCTGAAGGATCGGCTTCTGATTTTGATTTTCCTGATCTTTCCCGTGGTGGTGGTGGCGCGCAAGGAACTGTCAGGGGCCGGGTGGGTAGGCGGGGCGGGGGTGTCCGCGGCATGGATGCCGCGGCCAAGCCCCCAAGGACGGGTTTACGGCGTCCCCCGACCCGCCTACCCACCCGGCCAAGCCGATAGACCGCCTTCCACGACCAACCAACAAAACCACCACGGAGGGGCTCCGCCGTTGGCCGGCCCGGCCGAAGGCCCGCCGTCCGCGCGATACAATGCCCCCCATGAACACCCCACAGGATTCCAGCCTCGGTCGCGAGGTCAGTTACCCGTCGCAGTACGATCCCGGCCTGCTGTTTCCCATCCCCCGCAGTGGCGCCCGCGCCGAGATCGGCCTCGATGACGCCGCGCTGCCGTTCGTCGGCCATGACCGCTGGCACGCCTTCGAGCTGAGCTGGCTCGACCCGCGTGGCAAGCCGCAGGTGGCCGTGGCCACCGTGCAGGTGCCGTGCACGTCGCCGCGGCTGATCGAATCGAAGTCGTTCAAGCTGTACCTCAACTCCCTCAACAGCACCCGCATCGACAGCGCCGAGGCACTGCGCGCGCGCATCGTGGCGGATCTGTCGGATTGTGCCGGTGCGCCGGTCCAGGTCGAGTTCGGGCTGCCGGGCCTGCGCGAGACGCCGCTCGGTGAATCCATCGACGGGCTGGAGCTGGAGATCGACTGCTACGGCCCGCCGCAGGCGGACTTTCTCTCGGCCAATGCCGGTGAGGTGGTGGAGGAGACCCTGGTCTCGGCACTGCTGAAGTCCAACTGCCCGGTCACCGGCCAGCCGGACTGGGCGACGGTCAGCCTGCGTTACCGCGGGCCGAAGATCGATCGTGCCGGCCTGCTGCGCTATCTGGTCAGCTACCGCGAGCACGCCGAGTTCCACGAGCAGTGCGTTGAGCGGATCTTCAGCGAGGTGTCTGCGCGCTGCCAGCCGCAATGGCTGGAAGTGGAGGCGCGCTATACCCGCCGTGGCGGCCTGGACATCAACCCGTGGCGCGCCAGTCCCGGCATTGCCGCCCCGGCCGCGACCTACCGCGAACTGCGCCAGTAACCGCCGCAGGCGGTTGCCCGTTGTGCCGGGCCATGCCCGGCGAGCGCCGGCCAGCGGCGGGCACTACCATGATTCGCAGGCGGCTACGGGTAGTGCCGGCCGCTGGCCGGCAATCGGCCAAGGCCGGATCCCCCTGGCACAGCCGGCCAGCGGCCGGCACTACCGGGCACCGTCTCTCCCGATTGTTCAGCCGCCCCCGGGGGCGGCTTCACATCTGCACCATCCCCATTTAACAACCGCCATGGCACCGTGCGAGCCACGTAGTCATGCAGACGGGAGTTGTGGATGAGTACCGAGAAGAAAGCCGATTTCTCCGGCGTCAGCGCCAGCGTCGACAGTACCGCCGAGCAGGTGCCGAAGGCGGACTTCTCCGGCGTGAGCGCTTCGGTGGACAGCACCGCCGAGATCGTCAGCGGCGGCACCTATACCGTGCAGAAGGGTGACTCGCTGTCGAAGATCGCCAAGCAGCATCTGGGCGACGCCAACGCCTGGAAGAAGATCTTCGAAGCCAATCGCGATGTGCTTGACGACCCGGACAAGATCTTCCCGGGCCAGACCCTGAAACTGCCGCCGAAGTAAGCCGGCGATCAAACGCCGTCCGACAATCCCTGGGAGGAACCCCGAATGATCAAGACCACCCCGCTCCAGACCGCCCTGATCGCCGCCCTGCTGGGCAGCGTTGCCTTGGTCGGTTGCAAGAAGAAGGAAGAGTCGACCGACACCAACGCCGCTCCGGCCGCCACGGCTCCGGCCGAGCCGGCACCGATGACCGGTGCACCGCCGCCGATGGCGGAAGCTGCCGCGGTCAGCGTTTCCACCGTCACCGTGGGCAAGACCGCTGCCGCCGACAAATCGGTCGCCCCGGCTGCACTGTTCTCGCCGAAGGATGATGTCATCGTCTCGGTCAAGACCGATGGCGCCGCCAACAACGTCAATGTCGGTGCCAAGCTGACCTTCCAGGACGGCCAGGTGGCCGGCGAACAGACCGCGACCCTGAATGCCAGCGGCGCGGAGACCACCAACGTCACGTTCAAGAATGCAAAGGGCTGGCCGGCCGGCAAGTACCGCGCCGAGGTCACGGTCGATGGCAAGGCGGCTGGAACGCCGCAGGAGTTCGAGGTCAAGTAAGTCCTGCCGACTCTCTCCCGGCAGGACTCACGATGGACGCAGCCGCAAGGCTGCGTCCTTTTTTATTGGCCGGTGGCTGGCTTCATCCATGCATGGCGTGGATCCACTGACGGCGGCGTTCGCGCAGATCCACGCCGTGCGTGGATGGATCACAGCGTTGCCGGCGTGCAGTACCGCCGCGTATGGCGCGGCTTTGCCCCGCGCGGCTGAAAACGCGACAATGCAGGGGTTTCCCCGCCGCGCGCCCACCCTGACGGCGACGGGGGAAAGCGACACGGTTGCACGTGGCCCGGCGCTGGCGCCGGCCTTCCCCTGAGCATTGCTACAGAGTCCAAGTCCCCCATGTCCAAGATCCTCTACACGCTGACCGACGAAGCACCGTTCCTGGCGACCCAGTCGCTGCTGCCGATCGTCGACGCCTACACCGCCACTGCCGGCATCGTGGTGGAAACCCGTGACATCTCGCTGTCCGGCCGCATCCTGTCGCAGTTCCCGGAACTGCTGTCCGACGCGCAGAAGGTCAGCGACGACCTGGCCGAGCTGGGCCAGCTGGCGACCACCCCGGACGCCAACATCATCAAGCTGCCGAACATCTCCGCCTCGGTGCCGCAGTTGAAGGCGGCCATCAAGGAACTGCAGGACCAGGGCTATCCGCTGCCGGATTACCCGGAGACCCCGGCCGACGACCAGCAGCGCGACTACAAGGCGCGCTACGACAAGGTCAAGGGCAGTGCGGTGAACCCGGTGCTGCGCGAAGGCAACTCCGACCGCCGTGCACCGCTGTCGGTGAAGAACTACGCGCGCAAGCACCCGCACCGCATGGGCGCCTGGGCGTCGGATTCGAAGTCGCACGTCGCGCACATGGCCGCCGGCGATTTCTACGGCAGCGAGCAGTCGGCCACCCTGGCCAACGCCGGTGCGCTGAAGATCACCTTCCACGGCAAGGACGGCAGCGCCGTCGTGCTGAAGGAAAAGACCGCGGTCAAGGTCGGCGAGATCGTCGATGCCGCCGTCATGAGCCGCAAGGCGCTGGCCGCGTTCATCGGTGAGCAGATCGCCGATGCCAAGGCCCAGGGCGTGCTGTTCTCGCTGCACCTGAAGGCGACCATGATGAAGGTCTCCGACCCGATCATGTTCGGCGTGGCGGTCAACGAGTTCTACAAGGACGTGCTGGCCAAGCACGCCGACGTGCTCAAGCAGGCCGGTTTCGATGCCAACAACGGCATCGGTGACCTGGCCGCGCGCCTGCCGTCGCTGCCGGAAGCCACCCGCGCCGCGATCGAAGCGGACCTGGCCGCCGAGTACGCGCAGCGTCCGGGCGTGGCCATGGTCAATTCGGACAAGGGCATCACCAACCTGCACGTGCCGAGCGACGTGATCGTCGACGCCTCGATGCCGGCGATGATCCGCGACTCGGGCAAGATGTGGAATGCCGAAGGCAAGCTGCAGGACACCAAGGCGGTCATTCCGGACCGCTGCTACGCCGGCGTGTACCAGGCCGTCATCGACGACTGCAAGGCGCACGGCGCCTTCGACCCGGCCACCATGGGCTCGGTGCCGAACGTCGGCCTGATGGCGCAGAAGGCCGAAGAGTACGGTTCGCACGACAAGACCTTCCAGATTGCTGCCGACGGCGTGGTCAAGGTCACCGACGATGCCGGCAACGTGGTGTTCGAACACGCCGTGGAAGCCGGTGACATCTGGCGCATGTGCCAGACCAAGGACGCGCCGATCCAGGACTGGGTCAAGCTGGCCGTCGAACGCGCCCGCCTGAGCAGCACCCCTGCCGTGTTCTGGCTGGATGCCGCCCGCGCCCACGACGCGCAGGTCATCGCCAAGGTCGAGCAGTACCTGAAGGACCACGACACCACCGGCCTGGACATCCGCATCCTGCCGCCGGTGGAAGCCACCGCGTTCTCGCTGGACCGCATCCGCAAGGGCGAGGACACCATCTCGGTGACCGGCAACGTGCTGCGCGACTACCTGACCGACCTGTTCCCGATCATGGAGCTGGGCACCAGCGCCAAGATGCTGTCGATCGTGCCGCTGATGGCCGGTGGCGGCCTGTTCGAGACCGGCGCCGGTGGTTCGGCCCCGAAGCACGTGCAGCAGTTCGTCGAAGAGGACTACCTGCGCTGGGATTCGCTGGGTGAGTTCCTGGCCCTGGCCGCGTCGCTGGAACACCTGGGCAACCGCTACGACAACGCCGCCGCCCGCGTGCTGGCCAAGGCGCTGGACGAAGCCAACGGCCAGTTCCTGGACAACGACAAGTCGCCGTCGCGCAAGCTGGGTGGCATCGACAACCGTGGCAGCCACTTCTACATCGCGCTGTACTGGGCGCAGGCGCTGGCCGCACAGGACGAAGAAGCGGCACTGAAGGCACGCTTCGCACCGCTGGCCAAGGCACTGACCGACAACGAGCAGAAGATCGTCGAAGAGCTGATCGCGGTGCAGGGCAAGGCCGTGGACATCGGCGGCTACTACCGCCCGGACGTCGCCAAGGCGAGCAAGGCGATGCGCCCGAGCGCGACCTTCAACGCCGCGCTGGAGCAGCTGCGCGGCTGATCCAGCGCCGCTCGGTCGTGACACCGGAACCCGCGCTTCGGCGCGGGTTTCTTTTGGGCTCCGGGTCAGAACCCTTTTGCCATGCAAAAGGGATCTGACCCCATTCGACCCGCGTCCAGAACCGTGGTTCCCGTCGGCTGTCGGAATGTCGTCAACGAGGCATGAAACTTGCCCGCGATGGCCGTCGCAGAACTGATCGGACACCGTCTGCAACCGCCCTCGATCTGAGCAGTCGATCACGACGGCTGCCGCTGGCGATGCCCTAGCCTTGGCGACGCGAGGCCACCGGGGAGGTGGCCGCACGGGGAACACGGATGGCACGCGTGCTGGTAGTGGGAACCGACATCCAGGGCGAGCAGGCCCTGCTGCAGCGGCTGCGCGTGGCATCGGCCCTGCCGGACGGCCAGATCCGCCGCAGCCAGGACCTGGACGATTGCGACCTGCTGGTCATCCGCGATACGCCGGCGCTGCGCAACGCGGCCCAGCGCATGCGCCAGCAGCGTCCGCGACTGCAGTGCTGGATCGAAGACATCGGCGGCCAGCTGCGTGATGGCGACGGGCACCAGGACGTGCTTGATGACAGTGCCATCGGTCGCGCGCTGCGTCGCATGCAGTTGGCAGTGGAGCCCTTGGCCATGCACGCACCCGCACCGATCCGCCTGGCTGATGGTGCGCATGCCATCACCCGTCTGCTGCGCGAGCGGCTGCCGCTGCGACAGGGCCAGGCCCTGTTGAGTGATGCGGGCGAGCCACTGCTGCTGATGGACCTTGAGCATGACCAGGCCGTGCTGCTGCAGGAACCCGCTACGGCCCTGGTGGAGCGTTTGGCCGATGCCTTCGAACGCCTGCAGCTGGATGCGCTGACACCCGCACGCCTGCATGGCCTGGCCGGCGAGCGGCCACGCCAGCCACTGCGGCCGCTGCTGTGGCAATGGGCGCAACGCAGCCGCCATTGGCAGGCACTGGACGAGCGCCTGCGCGGTGCTTCGGTAAAGCTGCTGCGCTGGCCCGACTTCCGTGTGCTGGGCCATGACCATGATGGCTTCCGCCTGTGCTCGCTGCTGCTCAAGCGCGCGTGCACGGTGGACGAGTGCGCGATGTTGCTTGATCTGCCGCCTGCGGCCGTGCGCGATTTCATCCATGCCGCTTACCTGTGCGGTTACGCGCAGCTGCAGGCAGCACCGGCGGTACCGCTGCCGGAACGCGCTGCCGGCGCTGACAACGGCCTGCTCGCCCGCCTGTGGCGTCACCTGCGTGGGAGCGAACGCAATGCGTGAGCACAAGGTGGTGGTGCTGGGTGGCATGGGCAGTGGCAAGTCGACCCTGGTGCGCAGCATCGCGGCCGGCGCGGTGGTCGACACCGACGTGGCCAACAGCGACCGCCTCGGTGCCGACAAGGCCTCCACCACCGTCGCCCTGGACTATGCAGATATCGACCTGCCCAATGGCGAGCGGCTGCGCCTGTATGGCACGCCGGGCCAGCAGCGTTTCGATTTCCTCTGGCCGATCCTGCTGCAGGGCGCCCGCGGCGCCGTGCTGCTGCTGGATGCGCGGCGCGCGGGCGTGGTTGCCGAACTGGAGGATTACCTGCAGGTGCTGCGGCCGTTCGCATCGTCATTGGCGCTGGTGGTGGCCGTCACCCATCTCGACCAGGCACCGCACGCCGCGCTGGATGAGTGGCTCGCACGTGCGAGCCTCGATGATCAACCGCTGCCTTTGCTGGCAGTGGATGCCCGCGACCGCGAACAGGGATTGCTGCTGATGGATGTATTGATGGGCGAGATGGAAGCGCACGCACTGGTGGCCGCGCATGGCTGACGGACAGGTGGCGCTGTTGCCCGACGCCGGCCAGCGTGAGCGCCTGCAGCCCTTGCTGCGAGACCTGCAGCAGCGGGTGGAAGGCATACGCACGGTGGTGCTGGCCAGTGTGGATGGCTTCGCCCTGGTCAGTGCCGGCGCCGATGGGCGTGGCGAACGACTGGCAGCGATGACCAGCGCGATGCTGGCAATGGCCGCTGCGGTGGGCCGCGAGCTGGTGTTGGGCGATCTGCAGACGCTGATGCTGGAGGCTGTGGGCGGCAAGGTGCTGATGCTGGCGATCCAGGCTGAGGGGCGCGCACCGCTGCTGCTGATGGCGGCCTGCGACCAGCGCAGCGTGATCGGCCAGGTGCTGTGGCAGAGCAGGGAATGTGGCCAGGCGATCCTGGCCGAACTCGGCGGATCGTGAGCCCGGCCGCAGGGGAACGAGGGGCTCGAACCAACATCGACAAGGGGTGCGACGTGGCTGGACTGAATGAATCGTTGAACGCACTGATGGGCATCGACGGCGCGCAGGCAGTGGCGCTGGTCGACTATGAAAGCGGCATGCTGCTGGGCGAAGCCGGTGCCGGCATGGACATGGAAGTGGCCGCCGCCGGCAACACCGAAGTGATCCGTGCCAAGATGAAGACCGCCGCATCGCTGAACCTCAACGACAGCATCGAGGACATCCTGATCTCGCTGGGCAAGGCGTACCACATCATGCGCCCGGTGGCGAAGAAGAAGGGCCTGTTCTTCTACATCGTGCTGGACCGTACCAGGTCCAACCTGGCATTGGCACGGCGCAAGGTGCAGGACGTGGAAGCCGAACTGGCGATCTGAGCCAGTAGTGCCGGCTGCTGGCCGGCATCTGCATCGATCCATCGACGGTCCAGGTGCTGCCGGCCAGCGGCCGGCACTACCTCCGCGCTCGACGGCATCGCACACGCCAGCGTATAGTGAAGCCGGTCCTTCCGGGTGAGCCATGCATGTCCAGGCCTGACATCGCTGCCGAGCTGGCATCGCGCATCGCGGTAGCCATCCGCGACGGTTTCGAGCAGTACCACGCCCGCTTTGCGGCGATCACCGCGCGGGCGCGGCAGCGCTTCGAGCAGCGCGACTGGGCCGGCGCCCGGCAGGATGCGGTCGAGCGCATCGCCCTGTACGACCTGTGCATCGCCGAGCAGATGGATGCGCTGCGCCGCCTTGCCGGTGACGCGATCGGCGAGCGCGTGCTGTGGTTGCGGGTGCACGCCCGCTATAGCGCGCTGCTGCAGGGCCTGATCGACGCCGAGCTGTACAAGACCTTCTACAACACGTTGTCGCGGCGCCTGTTTGCCACCCGGGGCGTGGACCCGGCGCTGGAGTTCATCGCCTTCGATGTCGAACCCTCCGATGCCATCACCCACCCGGTGGAGCGGCATACCTACGCGGTTTCGCCGACGCGGCCGGTGGAGGCGCTGCAGCGGGTGCTGGCCGACTATCGCTTCGATATCCCCTATGCGCACCAGCTGCGCTGCGCCGCGGCCATCGCGGTGCGCCTGCAGGATGACCTGGCCCACTGGGGCGATACGCCGGTACGCAGCATCGAGCTGCTCGACACGGTGTTCTACCGCGAGCGCCGCGCTTACCTGGTTGGCCGCGTGTTCGGCGAGCACCGGTTCTCGCCGTGCGTGATTGCCCTGGTGAACGACGAGCGTGGCCTGCGCGCCGATGCGGTGCTGACCCGGCGCCGGGACGTGGCCCACCTGTTCGGCGTGTCACGCAGCTATTTCCAGGCCAACCTGGCCACGGTCGGTGATGCGGTGGTGTTCCTGCGCAGTCTGCTGCCGGGCAAGCCCATCGATGAGATATACACCGTGCTGGGCCGCGCCAAGCAGGGCAAGACCGAGCGCTACCGCACCTTCTTCCGTCATTTCAACGAGCACCCGCAGGAGCGGCTGGTGCATGCAGAGGGCACGCCGGGCATGGTCATGGCGGTGTTCACCCTGCCCAGTTACCCGCTGGTGTTCAAGCTGATCCGCGACCGTTTCGCGTGGCCCAAGGCGATGTCGCGGCAGCAGGTGGAAGAGAAGTACGCACTGGTGTTCAACCTCGATCGTGTCGGCCGCTTGCTCGATGCGCAGCCCTATCGTCATCTGCGCTTCCCGCGCGAGCGTTTTGCGCCGGCCCTGCTGGGTGAACTGCTGCAGCAGTGCGCCCAGAGCGTACGCATCGATGGCGATGAGGTCGAAGTCGCACTGTGCTATGTGCAGCGTCGTTTTCGTCCCTTGAATCTGTACCTGCGCGAGCAGGGTGCGGAGGCGGTGCGGGCGGCGGTGCTCGACTACGCTCAGGCCATCACCGACATGGCGCGCAACAACATCTTCCCCGGTGACATGCTGCCAAAGAATTTCGGCGTATCACGGCATGGCCGGGCCGTATTCTACGACTACGACGAGCTGTGCCTGGTCAGCGACTGCGTGTTCCGCGCCTGGCCGCAGCCGCGTACGCCGGAGGAAGCGATGTCCGATGAGCCATGGTTCCATGTCGGTCCGCGCGACGTGTTTCCCGAGCGCTTCGGCCCGTTCATGGGCCTGCCCGCTGCAGAGCTGGCAGCGGTGCGCGAGCACTACCGGCACCTGTTCGACCCGGGCTGGTGGCAGGGCCTGCAGGAACGCTTCGCCCGAGGTGACTATCCGGACACGCCGCCCTATGCTGGCGCGCACCGGTTGGCGTGAGCCAGCTGTCATGGGTGTTGGGACTGAGGTACTCTCGCCCTTCATCACCAAGGATCCGGCAATGATGCGTTCCCCATTGTTCCTCGCTCTCGCGTTGGCCGTCGGTGCCGGCGCTCCGCTGTTCGCCGGCGATGCCAGCGCGCAGACCACGCGCGCGGTGCGTGCCACCGCGGAGATGAGCATGGTGCTCTCTGGCCATATCGAGGTCACGCCCGAGGGCGCGGTCAGTTCGTTGGTACTGGACCAGAAGTCGATGCTGTCTCCGAGCATCGCGTCCTTCGTGGAGGGCACCATCGGTGGCTGGCGCTTCGAACCCACCCTGCGCGATGGCACGGCGGTGGCGGCACGTGCGCCATTGCGGGTGCGCCTGCGGGGCAAGGCCATGGCCGATGGTGGCTACGAAGTCAGCATGACCAGCGTCAACTTCAGCGAGTACGATGAGAAAGCCACAGATTCGGTGACCCAAGGTCGCATGGCGCCCCCGCGTTATCCGGAAGAGGTCTATCGGAGCGGCGGCCAAGGCGAAGTACTGCTGGTGGTCAGGATCGCGCGTGACGGCACGGTGGCCGATGTCGTTGCCGAGCAGGTGAACATGACCGTGGTCGGACGCGAGCGCACCCTTGCCAAGATGCGCGAAATCCTGGCCAGGGCCGCCGTCAGCAGTGCCCGCAAGTGGACGTTCAACCCACCGACCACCGGCGAAGCCAGCACCCGCGACAGCTGGACGGTACGCATACCGGTCAATTTCGGCCTGAACGATGATCCCAATGGAGCGGAGCGCTATGGCCGCTGGCGTGCCTTCATCCCGGGCCCACGGCAGGCCGTGCCGTGGCGGAAGGCAGATGCGATCGAGCAGGCCGGCAGCGACCTGCTGCCCGAGGGCGGCATCTACATGGTGGACGGCGCCAAGCGCGGCCTGCGCCTGCTGACGCCGCTGGAGCAGGGCTGACGATCACTGCGGAGCCGGCCAGCCCGGCTCCGCGTCAATCGGCGTAGGGGTAGACCACCACCCGGTTGCGGCCCTGCTCCTTGGCCAGGTACAGCGCCTTGTCGGCCAGCCGCAGCGCCTGCTCGGCATCGACATGGAAGCTGGGGAAGTGGGCCACGCCCAGCGAGACGGTGATGGTGCCGACCGGTTCAAACGGATGGTCGGCAATGTGCTGGCGCAGACGCTCGCCAGCCTGTCGCGCTGACTCGGCGCTGATGCCCGGCAACAGCAGCAGGAACTCCTCGCCGCCGGCGCGGCAGAGGATGTCGCTGTCGCGCGAGTAGCGGCGCATCTGGTTGGCGATGTGGACGATGGCAGCGTCGCCGACGTCATGGCCGTGGTTGTCATTGATCGATTTGAAGCGATCGATGTCCAGCGCCAGGATCGCGAACGGGATGCCCTGTATCTGCAGGGCATCCAGCGCCTGCTGCAGGCCGCGGCGGTTGAGAAGACTGGTCAGCGGATCGGTGCGGCTGGCGCGGTTGAGCGTGCCGATGCGGTCCTGCAGTGCATTGAAGCTGTGCAGTACCGCCTGCTTGAGCTGGGCGACCTCGAAGTACCACGCGCGGATGCCGCTGACGTGGTTGATCGCATTGCCAGTGTCTTCGCCGCCCTGCACGTTGCGTGCGAGCTGCCACAGCGGCATCGAGATGCGACGGGCGAACCACCAGGTGATCAGCAGCGACAGCAGGCCCAGCGGGATTGCGTTCCAGATTACCGCAGTCATCAACCGCGACAGCGGCTGCAGCGTTGCCTCGGTCGGGCGCTGGGCGATGATGCCCCAGCCGGTGGCCGCCACCGGCGCGTAGCCGGCCAGCATCGACACGCCCAGGTTGTTGCGCACCTGCTGCGCGCCACGCTCGCCGCGCACCACGGCCTTTACTGCGGGGTTGCCGACCACGTAGTCACCCACCCGCTTGCCATCGGCGTGGTACAGCAGGCGGCCATGGCGATCGACCACGTACAGGTAGGAACCATCACGGTAGTAGTGCTTGCCCAGCAGCGTGTGCAGTGCGCTGCGCTGGCGCAGGTACAGGGTGCCGCTGACGTAACCACGGTAGTGGCCCTGGCGATCGAAGATCGGGTGCGACAGCGAGACCAGCAGCTTGCCGGTGGCCGACTGGTACGGGTCGCTGATCATCGGCTGGCGCGCGGCCAGCGCGGCATTGTTGCCGACGCTGTGCAGCACTTCGCCCTGCAGCTGCAGGGTCTGCGGCGAGGTGGCGATCACCAGGCCGTCGGCATCCACCACCAGCGAAGAGTTGAAGCTGTTGGTCTGCAGCTGCAGGCGGCTGGCTTCGTCCTGGGCCTGTGCCGGGTCGAGGTTGCCCTGGCCGAGCCGCGTGGCGGCGTAGGCCAGTTCCTGCTGGGCAGCCAGCAGGAAGTTCTGGGTCGTTTCGGCCAGTTTGGTGGCGTAGACGCGGTTGGCCTCCAGAGTGTTGCCGACCAGCTGGTCGCGCTGCACCCGGTAGCTGGCCAGCAGGGTGTTGGCCAGCGCGATGATGGCGCTGAGCAGGGCCAGGGCGAGGATCAGCTTGCCCAGGTTGAGGCGGGGAGACAGCGTTCGCATGCGTCGACGGATCCGGCAGGAGGCTGGACCCGACCGGTTCTCCGGAAGGGGTGACAGCGGGAATCGGTGGCCAGGCCCTCGGGGCCGGGCAGGGCGTCGGGCGGATTATCGCCAAAACCGGGCGGCGGTGAAGTGAAGTGGGTCGCCCTGCAGGCAAAAAAAAACCTGCCGCAGCGAGCGGCAGGTTCTTTTCGATGCAATGCCGTGGATCAGCGCTTCATCGAACCGAAGAACTCGTCGTTGGACTTGGTGTTCTTCATCTTGTCGAGCAGGAACTCCATCGCGGCCATTTCATCCATCGGATGCAGCAGCTTGCGCAGGATCCAGATCTTCTGCAGCAGTTCCGGCTCGATCAGCAGGTCTTCGCGGCGGGTGCCGGAACGGTTGATGTCGATCGCCGGGAACACGCGCTTTTCAGCGATGCGACGGCTCAGGTGCACTTCGCTGTTGCCGGTGCCCTTGAACTCTTCGTAGATCACCTCGTCCATCTTCGAGCCGGTGTCGACCAGCGCGGTGGCGATGATGGTCAGGCTGCCGCCTTCTTCCACGTTGCGCGCGGCACCGAAGAAGCGCTTCGGGCGGTGCAGGGCGTTGGCGTCCACGCCACCGGTCAGCACCTTGCCCGAGCTCGGCACCACGTTGTTGTACGCGCGGGCCAGGCGGGTGATCGAGTCGAGCAGGATCACCACGTCCTTCTTGTGCTCGACCAGGCGCTTGGCGCGCTCGATGACCATTTCGGCCACCTGCACGTGGCGCGCGGCCGGTTCGTCGAAGGTCGAGCTGATGACCTCGCCGCGCACGGTGCGCTGCATTTCGGTCACTTCTTCCGGGCGCTCGTCGATCAGCAGCACGATCAGGTGCACGTCCGGGTGGTTGGTGGTGATGGCGGTGGCGACCTGCTGCATCATCATGGTCTTGCCGGCCTTCGGCTGCGACACGATGAGCGAGCGCTGGCCCTTGCCCTGCGGCGCCATCAGGTCGAGGATGCGGCCGGTGATGTCTTCCGACGAACCGTTGCCGCGCTCCAGGGTGAAGCGGCGGCGCGGGAACAGGGCGGTCAGGTTCTCGAACAGCACCTTGTTCTTCGACGCTTCGATCGGCTCGCCGTTGATGGTGTCGACGATGTTCAGCGCGAAGTAGCGCTCGCCGTCCTTCGGGAAGCGGATGCGGCCGGAGATGTGGTCGCCGGTGCGCAGGTTGAAGCGGCGGATCTGGCTGGGCGAGATATAGGTGTCGTCCGGGCCGGCCAGGTAGCTGGCTTCGGCCGCGCGCAGGAAGCCGAAGCCGTCCGGCAGGATTTCCAGCACGCCGTCGGCGGCGACGCCGTCACCATGGCGGGTCAGCACCTTCAGCAGGGCGAAGATCACATCCTGCTTGCGGGCGCGTGCCACGCCTTCGGAGATCTGCAGCTGCTCGGCGATTTCCAGCAGCTTCTGTGCCGGCATGCGCTTGAGGTCGCTCAGCGAATAGACCGGGAAGCCTTCCGGCACGTTGGCGTGCGGACGCGGCACGAAGGGCTGCTGCTCGCCGCCGTCGTTGGGCATGCCGTCGTCGCGGAAGCGGTTGTTGTTGCGGTCACGGTCGCGGCGGTTGCGGAAGCGGTCACGGCGGTTGCCCTGGCCTTGCCCCTGGCCCTGCTGGCCGTTCTGGTTGTACGGGTTCTGGCCCTGGTTCTGGCCACCGCCCTGGTGGTTCTGCTGCCGCGGCTGGCCGGATTCGCGACCCTCACCACCTTCGCCACCGCCACTGCTGGCAGGGGCCTCGGCGGCGGGCGCGCTCGGTGCGGGGGCGGGGGCCGGTGCCTCGGGCGCGGCGGCCAGCGGCAGGGTCGGCTGCGCCGGAGCGGCGCTGGTTTCGGCGGCTGCCGGGGCGGCGGCCTTGCTCACGCGGGGCTTGCGCACGCGCTTTTCGGCGGGCGCATCGGCGCTGCCGGTTTCGGAAGTGTTATCGGACAAGAGCGTTATTCCTCGCTTGAAGGTGCGAGCGCCCGGCTGGGGCGGCGAACGTTGGGAATGGGTCTGGAAGAAACTGCGTCCAGAGGGTGCGGCACGCGAACGCGGCCGGATGTGCCGACACTATCATCGGCCTGCGGCGCCGTGCAAGGGCTGCCGGGAACAGCATTCATCATGGACGCAGGGCGTCCGCCGGCAGCCGCGGGTGGCGGCTGCCGGAAAACAGCAGGATCAGGCCAGGGCCTTGTCCAGCAGGCCGGCCAGCTGGGCCTTGCCCACCGCACCGATCTGCTCGCCGACCTTCTCGCCGTCCTTGAACACGACCAGGTACGGGATCGAACGCACGTGGTACTTGGCGGCCAGCGCACGATTGTGGTCGACGTTGACCTTGGCGATCTTGGCGCGGCCCTGGTAGGCATCGGCCAGTTCGTCCAGCGCCGGGGCGATCATCTTGCACGGGCCACACCATTCGGCCCAGAAATCGACCAGCACCGGTTCCTTGGAATTCAGCACTGCGCTATCAAAGTCGGCGTCGCCGACATGTACAACCTTGTCGCTCATCTTGGTTTCTCGTCTTGGATTGCACCCGGCCATGCCGGAGGTGGGTGAACTGGGCCATGCCCGGTGGCGCGACCCTCGTCGTTGCCTCGCGGCGCACTGCCGCGGTGCGTTCGGCGGGATGCCTGGACGCTCACGGCCGGCAGTGTACCCCTATCGCAGGGCGGGGACAGGCGCCGGCTGGAACCCAGCGTATCGTGATCGCTTCGAAGCCCGGTATGTGTCGGATTTCACTGTCTTCCCGAAGATGGGGATGGCAGCGGGCGACACCAGCGGGACCGGCGGGGTCGTTCAAGTCCCGTGTGGCTGGATGAAGGCGCGCCGTCTCTCCAGCTGGTGAGACAGGGCATTCCGGTTTGCCGGCCCGAGTGCGTTAAACTGGGCCATTGTGCGGCGCGCGGACCGGGTGGTCCCAGCCTGCCAACCCGCCGCAGGGGCCGCAGTTTGCGACGGTGCCCCTAGACGATGAAGTGCCAGCCGCCCCACGGGCCGGCGGCCATACCAAGACGGACTCATGAGCGACAAACCGCTGACCGATTTGACCTTTTCCTCCTTCGAGCTGCACCCGGCCCTGCAGGCCGGCCTTGAAGGAGCCGGATTCACCCGCTGCACCCCGATCCAGGCGCTGACCCTGCCGGTCGCGCTGCCCGGCGGTGATGTCGCCGGCCAGGCCCAGACCGGCACCGGCAAGACCCTGGCCTTCCTGGTCGCTGTCGTGAACCGCCTGCTGACGCGTCCGGCGCTGGCCGATCGCAAGCCGGAAGATCCGCGTGCGCTGATCCTCGCCCCGACCCGCGAGCTGGCCATCCAGATCCACAAGGATGCGGTGAAGTTCGGTTCCGACCTGGGCCTGCGCTTCGCCCTGGTCTACGGCGGCGTGGATTACGACAAGCAGCGCGAGCTGCTGCAGCAGGGCGTGGACGTGATCATCGCCACCCCGGGCCGCCTGATCGACTACGTCAAGCAGCACAAGGTGGTGTCGCTGCACGCCTGCGAGATCTGCGTGCTGGACGAAGCCGACCGTATGTTCGACCTGGGCTTCATCAAGGACATCCGCTTCCTGCTGCGCCGCATGCCGGAGCGCACCACCCGCCAGACCCTGCTGTTCAGTGCCACCCTCAGCCACCGCGTGCTGGAGCTGGCCTACGAGCACATGAACGAGCCGCAGAAGCTGGTGGTCGAAGCCGAGACCATCACCGCCGCGCGCGTGCGCCAGCGCATCTACTTCCCGGCCGACGACGAGAAGATCCCGCTGCTGCTGGGCCTGCTGTCGCGCAGCGAAGGCGCGCGCACCATGGTCTTCGTCAACACCAAGGTGTTCGTCGAGCGCGTGGCGCGTTCGCTGGAAAAGGCCGGCTACCGTGTCGGCGTGCTGTCCGGTGATGTGCCGCAGAAGAAGCGCGAGAGCCTGCTCAACCGCTTCCAGAAGGGCCAGCTGGAAATCCTGGTGGCCACCGACGTGGCTGCGCGCGGCCTGCACATCGACGGCATCAAGTACGTCTACAACTACGACCTGCCATTCGACGCCGAAGACTACGTGCATCGCATCGGCCGCACCGCGCGCCTGGGTGAAGAGGGCGACGCCATCAGCTTCGCCTGCGAGCGCTACGCCATGGGCCTGCCGGACATCGAGGCCTACATCGAGCAGAAGATTCCGTCCGAGCCGGTCACCAAGGAACTGCTGACCCCGCTGCCGCGCCCGGAACGCCCGGCTCCGGCTGCAGGCGAGGAAGGCGAGGACAACGAAAGCGTCGGCCAGATCTTCCGCGAAGCGCGCGAAGCCCGCGCCGCCGAGGAAGAGCGTCGGGGCGGTGGCCGCAGTGGCGGCCGTTCCGGTGGTGGTGGTGGCCGTGGTGGCCGTGACGGTGAGCGCAGCGGCGAACGCCGTTCGCGTGGCCCGCGCAAGCCACGCGCGGAAGGCGAGCAGGGCGCTGCCGCGCCGGCCGCCGGTGCCGAAGGCGCCGCTGCCCAGGCCCCGCGTCCGCCGCGCCCGCCGCGCGCCGAAGGCGCACCGGAAGGTGCGGTGGACGGCGAGCACAAGCCGCGCAAGCGCCGCCGCCGTCGCCACGGTCGTCCGGTCGAGGGTGCCGAGGGCGTGCAGAACGCCACCGGCAATGGCGCCAGCCCGGTCACGCCGGTGCAGGTGGTGGCCAAGCCGGTGCGCACGGCTGCTGATACCGGCGATTCGTTCCTGACCCGCATCGGCCGCAAGATCCGCCGGATGCTGTCGGGTAACTAAGCCGTCGATGGTGGGTGCGGACCTTGGTCCGCACTGCCCCATGGGGTTGGGTAGTGCCGGTCGTGTGACCGTCTCCACGACGTCGCGCCGGTCCTGCATAATCGGGGCATGAGTGTCCTGCGCTTCGACAATGTCAGCAAACAGTACGCCGGTGGCCACGAGGCACTGACCGATGTCAGCTTCGAGGTCGCGCCGGGCGAGATGCTGTTCGTCACCGGCCATTCCGGTGCGGGCAAAAGCACCCTGCTCAAGTTGATCCATCTGGACGAGCGGCCCAGCCGTGGCGCGGTGGTGTTCGACGAGCGCAACCTGCTGAAGGTGCGTGGCGGCGATGTGCCCCGCCACCGTCGCGCGGTGGGTGCGGTCTACCAGGACCACCGCCTGCTGATGGACCGCTCGATCGCCGAGAACGTGGCGCTGCCGCTGATCCTGCGCGGCACCCGCCGTGGCGACATCAGCAAGCGCGTGCGCTCGGTGCTGGAACGGATGGGCCTGGGCCACCGCGAGAAGGCGCTGCCCTCGCAGCTGTCGGCCGGTGAGCAGCAGCGCGTCGGCATCGCCCGCGCCATCGTCGGTGAGCCCAAGCTGCTGGTGGCCGATGAGCCGACCGGCAACCTCGACCCGACCCTGGCGGCGGAGATCATGGCCCTGTTCGCCGAGCTGCCCGCGCGCGGCACCAGCGTGCTGGTGGTCAGCCACGACCTGCCGCTGCTGCGCCGCATGCGCAAGCGCGTGCTGATCCTCGACCACGGCCGGCTGGTGGATGACATCTCGCCGCAGGATCTGGCGGAGTAACGCATGGCGAAGAACGAAAACAGCGAAGCCGCCGCCCCCTCGCGCGTGGGCGTCTGGTTCCAGCACCACGCGCACAGCGTGGTGTTCAGCCTCGGCCGTGCCTGCCGCAAGCCGTGGGCGACCCTGCTGACGGTGATGGTCATGGCGCTGGCGCTGGCCCTGCCGCTGGGCCTGTCGATCGCGCTGGACAACCTCAAGCAGTTCGCCGGCAGCGTGCAGCAGTCGCGCGACATCAATGTGTTCCTGAAGGGCAACGTCGATGGCCCCGGCGCGCTGCGCCTGGCCGGCCAGCTGCGCGACCGCGACGACGTGGCCGAAGTGAACGTGCGCACGCCCGAGCAGGGCCTGCAGGAACTGCGCGACGCCGGCCTCGGCGAGGCGATCGACACACTCAATGACAACCCGCTGCCCTCGCTGCTGGTGATCACCCCCGGCCAGGGCAAGGACGACGCGCGCCTGGCACGCGCGCTGGAGAGCCTGCCCGAGGCCGACCTGGTGCAGCACGATGCACTGTGGCGCCAGCGCCTGGATGCCTGGCTGGCGTTCGGCGCGCGGCTGGTGCAGGTGCTGTCGGTCCTGCTCGGCGTCGGTGCCGCGCTGGTGGTCGGCAACACTGTGCGCCTGGACATCCAGGCCCGCCGCGAAGAGATCGGCGTGCTGCAGCTGCTCGGCGCCAGTGATGGCTTCATCCGCCGCCCGTTCCTGTACCTGGGTGCGTGGTATGGCCTGGGCGCCGGCGCGGTTGCGCTGGCGCTGATCGGCGCCGCCGGTGCCGCACTGCGCGTGCCGCTGGCCGAACTCTCGCGCAGCTACGGCAGCCCGTTCGTGCTGCACGGCCTGGACCTGCTGCACGGTGGCCTGGTCCTGCTCGGCACGCTGCTGCTGGGCTGGCTGGGTGCATGGCTGGTCACCGGCCACTTCCTGCGCCAGACCCGACCGACCGACACCTGAGACCGGCATGCAACCGCAAGCGCTGAAGCACCTTGAAGGGCCCGCGACGCGGGTGATGGTGGTCGATGGCTCGAAGCTGGTCCGCAAGCTGATCGCCGACGTCCTGCAGCGCGACCTGCCGGGCGTGGAGGTGATCGGCTGCGACAGCATCGAGGATGCGCAGCAGGCGCTGGCGCAGGGCCCGGTGGACCTGGTGACCACCTCGCTGACCCTGCGTGATGGCGACGGCCTGGCGCTGGCGCGGATGGTCCGCGAAGCGGCCGGCCAGGCCTACGTGCCGGTGATCGTGGTGTCCGGCGATGCCCAGCAGCATCTGGAGCAGCGTCGCTTCACCGAGTACGTCACCGACTATTTCGACAAGGCGCTGGGCCACGAGGCGCTGGCGACCTTCATCCGCGGCTATGTGCAGCCGCAGACCATTCCCGGCGCGACCATCCTCTACATCGAGGACAGCCGCGTGGTGGCCGAGGCCACCAAGCGCATGCTCGAACGCCAGCAGTTGAACGTGCTGCACGTGGTCAGCGCCGAAGAGGCGTTCACCCTGCTCACCGCCGAGTCGCTGGGCCGCAGCCGCCATCGCATCGACCTGGTGCTGACCGACGTCACCCTGAAGGGCGAACTGAGCGGCCGCGACGTGGTGCAGCGCGTGCGCGTGGACTTCGGCTACGGCAAGCGCCGCCTGCCGGTGCTGGTGATGACCGGCGACGGCAACCCGCATAACCAGACCGGGCTGCTGCAGTCCGGCGCCAACGACCTGGTACTCAAGCCGATCGAAGAACGGCTGCTGGTCACCAAGGTGCTGTTCCAGCTGCGCCTGGCCCGGTTGAACGATGGACCCCTGATTCGATGAAGTGGTGCAATGATTGATGAAGTAGCGGACACCCCGACGATCCAGCTGGAACCGAGCTGGAAGCAGCATGTCGGCGATTACCTCCTGCAGCCGCAGATGCGCGAGCTGTCCGGCTTCCTGCGCCAGCGCAAGGCCAGTGGCGCGGCGGTATTCCCGCCCGGCCCGCAGATCTTCGCCGCATTCGACGCCACGCCATTCGAGCAGGTGAAGGTGGTGATCCTCGGCCAGGACCCGTACCACGGCCGTGGCCAGGCGCATGGCCTGAGTTTCTCGGTGCCGCCGGGCGTGCCGGTGCCGCCGTCGCTGCTGAACATCTATAAGGAAATCGAGAGCGATCTCGGTATCCCGCGCCCGGACCACGGCTGCCTGATCCCGTGGGCGCAGCGCGGCGTGCTGCTGCTCAATGCCGTGCTGACGGTGGAGGAGGGCAAGGCCGGCGCACACCAGGGCCGTGGCTGGGAGGGCTTCACCGATCACGTGGTGGACGTGCTCAACCGCGAACGCGAAGGCTTGGTGTTCATGCTCTGGGGTGCCTACGCGCAGCAGAAGGGCAAGGTCATTGATACCCGTCGCCATCGCGTTCTGAAGGCCCCGCATCCGTCGCCGCTGTCGGCCCATCGTGGCTTCCTCGGCTGCCGCCATTTCTCGATGGCCAACGAGTACCTGCAGCGTCGCGGCCAGGCCCCGATCGACTGGTCGCTGCCGCCGCGCTCGGTGCTCTGAGCGCCGGCTGGCGGCCGGGCCTGAACGCCGGACAACGTTCCCTGGCCTGAATGGGCCTTCAGAACGGCCCGTTCAGCTCCGCTTGACCGGAATCGGCCGGTTCCCGGCAGGTAATTGCTTGAATTCCAAGGGATTGTGAATCCCGAAAAGCGCGCTCGCCACTGTCATCAAATCGCGCTACGGTAGGGCTCTGTTTGGGACCAGTGTTGCATCAATAGGATGCTGGAACTTTTTCCTCCTTTAGCAGTCCAAATCCCGGACTGCTAAGATGGGTGCCTATGAGCCAGAACACCTCTACTGCCCTTGTGGCAAACAATCTCCCGATTCCCAGTGCGCTCGGTTCGCTGGACGCCTACATCGGTGCCGTGCACCAGATCCCGGTGCTGTCGGTCGATGACGAACAGGACCTGGCCCGTCGTTTCCGCGACGGCAACGATCTGGACGCCGCCCGCGAGCTGGTGCATTCGCACCTGCGCTTCGTGGTGCACGTGGCCCGCGGTTACAACGGCTACGGCCTTGCCCTGGGCGATCTGATCCAGGAAGGCAACATCGGCCTGATGAAGGCGGTCAAGCGCTTCGACCCGGACATGGGCGTGCGCCTGGTCTCCTTCGCCGTGCACTGGATCCGTGCAGAGATGCACGAGTTCATCCTGAAGAACTGGCGCATCGTGAAGGTCGCCACCACCAAGGCGCAGCGCAAGCTGTTCTTCAACCTGCGCAAGTCGAAGACGCGCCTGGGCTGGATGAACGCGGCGGAAGTGAGCGCGGTGGCCAAGGACCTGAACGTGTCCGAGCGCGAAGTCATGGAAATGGAGTCGCGCCTGTCCGGCCGCGATATCGGTTTCGACGCGCCGACCGACGAGGACAACGAACACGCACCGCCGTCGCCGGCTGCGTTCCTGGTTGCCGATGACGAAGACCCGTCGATGGCCTACGAGCGCGAGGACAGCGAAGACAACCAGATGCAGCTGCTGCGCGAAGGCCTGGCGGAACTGGATGCCCGCTCGCGCGACATCATCCGCCGTCGCTGGCTGGACGCCGACAGCAAGGTGACGCTGCAGGAGCTGGCCGACGAGTACGGCGTGTCGGCCGAGCGCATCCGCCAGGTTGAGGCGAACGCGCTGAAGAAGATGAAGGCGCTGTTCACCGCGTAAGCGGGAAGGCGTTGGAATGAAGAAGGCCCGGCGGTGATGCCGGGCCTTTTTGTTTTTGGAGCGCATCCACGCATGGCGTGGATCAATCCTGACGCCAGGGCGGCAACTGCGCCGACCGCAGCATGCGCTGGACGCTGATTTTCACGCCGTACCACTCGGTGGCACGGTATGATCATGTCACGTGTCTTCCGCACCCGAAGCTTCAACCGCAGTACACGACGTTCTTCACTGACCGATAGAGCCTTGTGCCGCGCGGTGGTGGAAATGCGTCAAGGACTGATTGATGCAGACATAGGGGGCGGCCTTCTCAAAAAGCGAGTTGCGCTGCCGGGCCACGGAAAGCGCGGTAGCGCCCGCGTTATTGTCGCAACCAAGGTGGGGCGCTACTGGTTCTTTCTCTTCTGCTACGAGAAGAACGCGCGCGCGACCATCAGTAGTGCGGAACGGGATGCCCTTCAGCTGTATGCGTCTGAGTTCTTGAGAATGAGCCCTGCACAGTTGGACAGGGCAGTTATCTGCGGAGAACTGCAGGAGATTTGCCATGACAAAGACGGTTGAACATAGACGTGCAAAGAGTGCGATCCTCGATGCGGTGCATGAAGGCGCGGCGGGCCTTTACGCCAGCGGCTTCATCGACAAGCGGCGCATGAGCATGTACGAGGCGCTTTGTCTGGAGCCTGTGCCCGAATACAGCAGCGCCCAGATCCGTGCACTTCGCACGTCGTTGGAACTTAGCCAGCCGGTGTTCGCAGGTGTGCTCAACACCAGCGTTTCGACGGTCCGTAGCTGGGAACAGGGCGAGAAGAAGCCGAGCGGGCCGTCGCTGAAGCTTTTGAACCTGATTGATCGGAAGGGTCTCAAAGCAGTCCTGTAAAGCAAAGGCCCGGCAATGCCGGGCCTTTGCTTTACCGTGGTATTCAATCCGCGCCATGCATGGAAGCGGGGGTGTGCCTCACCCCTCGCGTGCGATCGCGCGCCAGCCGATGTCGTTGCGGTGGAACTCGTTGGCCCAGGTCACCTTGGCCACGCCGGCATAGGCATTGGCCTGCGCGTCGCGCACGCTGTCGCCCAGTGCGGCCACGCACAGCACGCGACCGCCGGCACTGACCACGTGGCCCTGCGCGTCCAATGCAGTTCCCGCATGGAACACCTTGGCACTGGCCGGCACGTCGTCCAGGCCGGAAATCACGTCACCGGTGATCGGCGCTTCCGGGTACGGCCTGGCCGCCAGCACCACGCCCAGCGACGGGCGCGCATCCCACTGCGCTTCGACCTGGTCCAGGCGGCCATCGATGGCGGCTTCCACCAGCTCGACCAGGTCCGACTGCAGGCGCAGCATCACCGGCTGCGTTTCCGGGTCGCCAAAGCGCACGTTGAATTCGATCACCTTCGGCGCGCCGCTGGCGTCGATCATCAGGCCCGCGTAGAGGAAGCCGGTGAACGGGATGCCGTCGGCGATCATGCCCTGCACGGTGGGGTTCACCACCTCGCGCATCACCCGTGCATGCACCTCCGGCGTCACCACCGGGGCCGGCGAATAGGCGCCCATGCCGCCGGTGTTCGGGCCGGTATCGCCGTCGCCGACGCGCTTGTGGTCCTGCGAGGTGGCCATCGGCAGCGCATGCACGCCGTCCACCATCGAAATGAAGCTGGCTTCCTCGCCGTCAAGGAATTCCTCGATCACCACGCGCGCACCGGCATCGCCGAACGCGTTGCCCGAGAGCATGTCACGCACCGCGTCCTCGGCTTCGGCCAGGGTCATCGCCACGATCACGCCCTTGCCGGCGGCCAGGCCATCGGCCTTGACCACGATCGGCGCGCCCTTCTCGCGGATGTAGGCCAGGGCGGCGTCCACGTCGGTGTGCACGGCGTAGAACGCGGTGGGGATGTTGTGGCGGGCCAGGAAGTCCTTGGCGTAGGCCTTGCTGCCTTCCAGCTGCGCGGCGGCGGCGGTCGGCCCGAAGATGCGCAGGCCGGCGGCGCGGAAGCGGTCTACCACGCCAGCCACCAGCGGTACTTCAGGGCCGACCACGGTCAGTGCCACGCCTTCAGCCTGGGCCAGCGCCAGCAGACCGTCGATATCGGTGACTTTCACCGCCACGTTGCGGCACTTGTCTTCGCTGGCGGTGCCGGCGTTGCCGGGTGCCACGATCACTTCGGTGACACGGGAGGACTGGGCCAGCTTCCATGCCAGGGCGTGTTCGCGGCCGCCAGAGCCGATGACGAGGATCTTCATGGGACAGGGTTCTCGGGTACGGAAGAGAAAAGCCGGGCAGGGCCCGGCTTCGTGATGCGGATCAGTGGCGGAAGTGGCGCACGCCGGTGAACACCATCGCCAGGCCATGTTCGTCGGCGGCGGCGATCACTTCGGCATCGCGCATCGAACCGCCCGGCTGGATGACCGCCTTGATGCCGGCGGCAGCAGCGGCGTCGATGCCGTCGCGGAACGGGAAGAACGCATCGGAAGCCATCACCGAACCCTCGACCACCAGGTTCGCATCGGCGGCCTTGATGCCGGCGATGCGGGCCGAGTACACGCGGCTCATCTGGCCGGCGCCCACGCCAATCGTACGGTTGTCCTTGGCGTACACAATCGCGTTGGACTTCACGAACTTGGCCACCTTCCAGGCGAACAGCAGGTCGGTGAACTGCTTGTCGGTCGGCGCCAGCTTGCTGACCACCTTCAGCTCGTCGCGGGTCATGCTGCGGTTGTCCGAGGACTGCAGCAGCAGGCCCGAGCCGACGCGCTTGCTGTCGAAGTTGTTCAGGCCATCACCATGCGGGATGCGCAGCACGCGCACGTTGGCCTTCTTCTGCGCGTATTCCAGCGCGGCCGGCTCGTAGTCCGGGGCAATCAGCACTTCCACGAACTGGCGGTCCAGGATCACCTTGGCAGTGGCAGCGTCGAGCGGCTTGTTGAAGGCGATGATGCCGCCGAAGGCGCTGGTCGGGTCGGTGGCGTAGGCCAGCTCGTAGGCATCGCCGTTGCCGGCACCCACCGCCACGCCGCACGGATTGGCGTGCTTGACGATCACGCAGGCCGGCGCGTCGAACTGGCGCACGCATTCCCACGCCGCGTCGGCATCGGCCAGGTTGTTGTAGCTCAGTTCCTTGCCCTGCAGCTGCTGGAACGTGGCCAGCGTGCCCGGCACCGGGTGCAGGTCGCGGTAGAAGGCGCCGCTCTGGTGCGGGTTCTCGCCGTAGCGCAGGTCCATCATCTTCACGAAGGTGGAGTTCATCTGCGCCGGGTACTCGGCGCGGGTCGGCACGGCGGCGTCGGTGGCGGTGACCGCCGACAGGTAGTTGCTGATCGCGGCGTCGTACTGGGCAACGCGGTTGAACGCGGCCACCGAGAACGCGAAGCGGGTGGCGGCCGACAGTTGGCCGTTGTTGGCCGCCAGCGAGGCCAGCAGTTCGGCGTACTGCGACGGGTCGGTGGCCACTGCCACGCGGGCGAAGTTCTTGGCTGCCGAACGCAGCATGGCCGGGCCGCCGATGTCGATGTTCTCGACCGCGTCGGCCAGGGTGCAGTCGGCCTTGGCGGTGACCGATTCGAACGGGTACAGGTTCAGCACCAGCAGGTCGATGGCACCGATGCCGTGCTCAGCCATCACCGCATCATCCAGGCCCGAACGGCCGAGCAGGCCGCCGTGCACCATCGGGTGCAGGGTCTTGACCCGGCCGTCCATCATTTCCGGGAAACCGGTGACGTCGGCCACGTCCTTCACGGCCAGGCCCGCATCGCGGATCGCCTTGGCGGTGCCGCCGGTGGACAGCAGCTCCACGCCGCGTGCCGCCAGCGCAGTGGCCAGCTCGACCAGACCGGTCTTGTCGGAAACGGAGAGGAGGGCCCGGCGGACGGGCAACAGATCAGCAGTCATGGGACAGAATCGGCAGCGGAGCGGGGCCGATATTGTAGGCGGTGGGGGCCGGTGGCGGGCGCTGGAAGGGGTAATTTGCCGTGGCGATCGACGCAAGGCCGGGTCGGGCACACCGATCCGGCCCGATCCGGGGGCTGGCCTGCGGACCAGAGCAGGGTTGTCGGAATCTGCCAACGATGGGGTAGGCTGTGCCCGCACTGCCAAGGATCAGCGGGTACGGATCATGTCGATCTATGCATTGAAAGGACGTTTCCAGGACCTGTTGCGTCCAGCCGTACGCGGTCTGTACCGCATGGGGATCACTGCCAATACGGTGACCGTGGCCGCTGCCGTGGTCTCGCTGCTGGTGGCCGCCGCCGTCTGGTGCTGCGCGCCGACCCAGCCCCTGCTGTACCTGCTGCTGCCACTGTGGATGCTGCTGCGTATGGCGCTCAACGCCGTGGACGGCATGCTGGCCCGCGAGTTCGGCCAGCAGTCGCGGCTGGGCGCCTATCTGAATGAGCTGTGCGATGTAATCGCCGATGCGGCGCTGTACCTGAGCCTGCTCAGCGTGCCGGGCGTGCGCACCGAGATGCTGTGGCTGCTGGCCTGGACCGCGGCCCTGAGCGAGTACGCCGGGGTGCTGGGACTGATGGTCGGTGCCAGCCGCCGCTATGACGGCCCGATGGGCAAGAGCGATCGCGCGTTCGTGATCGGTGCGCTGGGCCTGCTGCTGGCGTTTGAGTGGGTTGGCGCGATGACGGTCACTGGCGTGGCCGCGGTCATGGCGGTGCTGTGCGTGCTGACGATGGTCAACCGCGTCCGTCGGGGACTGCGGGAAGCAGCGGTTTCGCCGAATTAATCAAGCAGATACAAGAAGACAATCAGGAGATTGCATGCGTCAGGCGCAGGAACGGGAATTCCACAGCTTCGACCAGGTACCGCTGTTCTACCGGTACTGGGCGGGCACCACCGCAACGCCGGCCACCAAGGCCATCGTGCTGCTGCACCGCGGCCATGAGCACTCCGGCCGGGTCACCCACCTGGTCGATGAGCTGGACCTGCCCGACACCGCCTTCTTCGCCTGGGACGCGCGCGGCAATGGCCGTTCGCCGGGCGCACGGGGCGATGCACCGGGCTTCCCGGCGCTGGTGCGTGATCTGGACAGTTTCATCGCCCACATCGGCGCCGAGCACGGCATTGCGGTGGAAGACATCGTGGTGATCGCGCAGAGCGTAGGGGCGGTGGTCGCCGCGACCTGGGTGCACGACTACGCGCCACGCCTGCGCGCGCTGGTCATGGCCTCGCCGGCGTTCAAGGTGAAGCTGTACGTGCCGTTCGCGCGGCCGGGCCTGGCCTTGATGCAGAAGCTGCGTGGCAACTTCTTCGTCAACAGCTACGTCAAGCCGCAGTGGCTGACCCACGATCCGGCGCGGGTGGAAAGCTATCGCACCGACCCGCTGATCACCCGGCCGATTTCGGTGCGCGTGCTGCTGGGCCTGTACGAGGCGGCCGACCGCATCGTGGCCGATGCGCAGGCAATCAGCGTACCGGTGCAGCTGCTGGTGTCCGGCTCGGATTTCGTCGTGCACCGTTCCCCGCAGGACCGCTTCTACGAGCGCCTGTCCAGCCCGATCAAGGAGCGTGTGCATCTGCCGGGCTTCTTCCACGACACGCTGGGCGAGCGCGATCGTGCACCAGCACTGGCGCGCATCCGCAGCTTCATCCAGGCGCGTTTTACCGAGCCGCTGCGCGAGCTGTCACGGCGCGACGCGCACCGTCACGGACCAACCTTCGAAGAATCCGAGATCCTGGCCTGGCCACCGGAGCGCAACAGCCTGGCCGACCTGCGCTGGCGCGTGGTGCGTGGCGGCCTGCGCTTCGGCGGCACGCTGTCCGAAGGCATCGCGCTGGGCCTGCGGACCGGTTTCGATTCCGGTAGCACGCTGGACTACATCTACCGGAATGAGGCGCGCGGCAAGGGCCCATTGGGGCGGATGGTCGACCGCAACTACCTGGATGCAATCGGCTGGCGTGGCATCCGCGTGCGCGGCCAACACCTGCAGGAACTGCTGCGCGACGCTGCCCAGCGCCTGCGCGGGCAGGGCACGCCGGTGCGTGTGCTGGACGTGGCCGCCGGCCATGGCCGGTATGTGCTGGAAGCGCTGGGCCAGGGCGAACAGCGCGCCGACCGTATCGTGCTGCGTGATTTCAGCGCTCTGAACGTGACCCAGGGCCAAGCGTTGATCGAGCGCCTCGGTGCGGCCGACATCGCCTGCTTCGAGCAGGGTGATGCGTTCGATCCGGAGCAACTGGCCAAGGTCGATCCAGCACCGACACTGGCGGTGGTCTCGGGCCTGTACGAGCTGTTCCCCGACAACGAAGCCGTGCTGCGCTCGCTGCAGGGCATTGCTGCAACGGTGCCGGCGGGCGGCTACCTGGCTTACACCGGCCAGCCCTGGCACCCGCAGCTGGAATTCATCGCGCGCGCCTTGACCAGCCATCGCGGTGGCGCGGCGTGGGTGATGCGTCGCCGTACCCAGCAGGAGATGGATGAGCTGGTGCGCCTGGCCGGTTTCGAGAAGGTGGCGCAGCGCATCGACGACTTCGGCATCTTCACCGTGTCGCTGGCGCGCCGGACCGCGTGATGGCGACGCTCGCCGGAACCCCGCTGGCCGCGGAAGGGCGCCCATGGCGGCGCGCCCTGCTGTGGCTGGCCCTGCTGGGTCCGTTCTTCTTCGCAAGCTACGGCTTCGCCAACTGGATGGCCGGCCGCCACGCCGAACTGCCGGTGATGGCGTTCGCGTGGGAGACACGCATCCCGTTCGTGCCGTGGACGATCGTGCCGTACTGGTCGATCGACCTGTTCTACGCGATCTCGTTCTTCCTGTGCCGGCGTCGGCTGGAACTGGATCGGCATGCGCTGCGGCTGTTCAGTGCGCAGGTCATCGCGGTCACCTGTTTTCTGCTGTGGCCGCTGCGCTTCAGCTTCGAGCGTCCGGAGATCGGGGGTGTGTTCGGCTGGCTGTTCGATGTGCTGCTGGGCTTCGACAAGCCGTTCAACCAGGCGCCGTCGCTGCACATCGTGCTGTTGATCGTGCTGTGGGTGAAGTTCGCGCAGTACCTGCATGGCGCGTGGCGCGGGCTACTGCATGTGTGGACACTGCTGATCGGCGTCTCGGTGCTGACCACGTTCCAGCACCATTTCATCGATATCCCGACCGGCCTGCTGGCCGGCTGGCTGTGCGTCTGGCTGTGGCCGGAGCAGGGCACGCCACCGTTGCGGGCCTGGCACACCGCGCGTGATGCGAGGCGTTGGCGATTGGCAGCGTTGTACCTGCTGGGGGCCGCTGTATTGCTGGTGCCGGTGGTGCTTCTGCGTGGCGCCGCGTTGTGGCTGCTGTGGCCGGTGGCGTCGTTGCTGCTGGTGGCGCTGGCCTATGCCGGGCTGGGTACAGCGGTGTTCCAGAAGCGCGCCGATGGCCGCCTGACGATGGCCGCGCGATGGCTGCTGGCACCGTACCTGGGCGCTGCCTGGATCAACTCGCGGCTGTGGACGCGGCGTGCGCCGCAGCCGGTGCCGGTGCTGGACGGCGTGTGGCTGGGCCGCATTCCCAACGGCGCGTTGCCGCCGCCACTGGGGGGCGTGGTGGATGCCTGCGCCGAGCTTTCCTGTCGCGCGCAGGGCGCCGCGTATGCCAGCGTGCCGATGCTGGACCTGGTGGTCCCTGCACCGGAACAGCTGCGCGAAGCGTCCGAGGCCATCGAGCGCCTGCATGCACACGGACCGTTGCTGGTGTGCTGTGCGCTGGGCTATTCGCGCAGCGCCGCCAGCGTGGCCACCTGGCTGCTGCGTAGTGGTCGTGCGGCCGATGCGGACGCGGCGGTGGCGATCGTGCGTGCTGCGCGCCCTGGCATCGTGCTGGGTACGGCCCATCTGCGTGCCATCACCGACGCGGCAGGAGTGCGCGCATGAGCACGGTTCCCGATCTGGCGACCATGCAGCTGCTGCTGCGGCAGGGGCGTTGGCCGGCATGCCTGTCGCTGGGGCTGCTGCTGGTGGCATTGCTGCTGCTCGGCACCGAGCCGGGCCTGGCGATGATCGCTGCAGGGTTGCTGCTGGCCAGCATGTCTGCAGGGGTGGCCCAGACGTACCACGCGTGGCGGGTTGCGCTGGACGCCAGCCTGCTGCAGCTGCTGCGCGATGAGCGCCTGGACGGCGATGCCGCCGCGCGCCGCACTGATCAGCTGCTGCACGACAGTGGCCTGCGCCGCGCGGCGCCCGATGCGCCCCTGCGGGGCTGGGACGCGCGCTGGGCCGGCATGCGTCGCCTGCTGCTGCGCCAGTACCTGCTGACAGCGGTGCAGTTCGCACTGCTGGTGCTGGCCGTGTTGTGGCCGCAGACGTGAACGGGAGGGACCAATGTTCGCCGAACTGATTGCCCGCGCCTGCAGTGGTGCGATCCATGTAGTAACCGGTGCCCGCGCGTTGTGGATCGGTTGCGCGCCGTCCAGCGAGCGCCGTGTGTACTACGGCAACCACGCCAGCCATGGCGACTTCGTGCTGATCTGGTCGTCGATGCCGCCTGCGTTGCGGCGCCAGGTGCGGCCAGTTGCCGCGGCCGAATACTGGCAGCGCGACGGCCTGCGTCGCTACCTGATCGATGCGGTGTTCAACGGCGTGCTGGTCGAGCGCGAGGCCGGCCATCGCCAGCAGGATCCGCTGCAGGCCCTGCGTGACGCGGTGGACGAAGACTGCTCGCTGATCCTGTTTCCGGAAGGTACCCGCAACGTGGGCGATGAGCCGCTGCTGCCGTTCAAGAGCGGCATCTATCACCTGGCACGGCAACGGCCGGAGCTGGAATTCGTGCCGGTGTGGATCGACAACCTGAAGCGGGTGATGCCCAAGGGCCGGTTCCTGCCGCTGCCGCTGCTGTGCACGGCCACCTTCGGTACGCCGCTGCGGCTGCAGGCCGACGAGGACAAGGCGGCCTTCCTGGCCCGCAGCCGGCAGGCGCTGCTGGACCTGGCGCCGAACGGGGGGCGCGCATGAGTTTCCTGATCGATGTGTCCGGCGACCTGGCAGCGCAGAGCGTGGGCCAGCAGACCGGCCTGCTGTTCGCTGGCGTCGGTGCGGTGCTGGTACTGGCCACGTTGGTGGCCGAAACGCTGCGATGGCGCCAGCGCGGCCGGCCCAGCGCGGTCATCGCCAACCTGGTGTCGCGCATCCGCGCGTGGTGGGTAATGGCGATCGTGGTCGGGCTGGCGCTGTTCTTCGGCCGCGCCGGGGTGATCGTGCTGTTCGCGATCATCTCGCTGTTCGCACTGCGCGAGTTCATCACCCTGGCGCCGACCCGCTCAGGCGATTACTACGCGCTGCTGGCCGCGTTCTACATCGTGCTGCCGTGGCAGTACTACCTGGTGTGGATCGACTGGTACGGCATGTACACGCTGCTGATTCCGGTCTACGCGTTCCTGTTCCTGCCGATCCTGTCGACCATCGGCGGCGACACCACGCACTACCTGGAGCGGACCGCTAAGGTGCAGTGGGGGCTGATGATCTGCGTGTTCTGCATTTCGCATGTGCCGCTGCTGCTGAACCTGCACGTGCCGGGCCATGACCCCTCGCGCAACGTGCTGCTGTTTGCTTTCCTGGTGATCGTGGTGCAGTCCTCGGACGTGCTGCAGTACATCTGGGGCAAGTTGTTGGGCAAGCACCTGATCGCGCCGAAGCTGTCGCCGTCGAAGACGGTGGAGGGCTTCGTCGGCGGCGTGCTGAGTGCCAGCGCACTGGGCGCGGCGCTGTGGTGGATCACCCCGTTCACGCCGCTGCAGGCGTTCGGCCTGTCGCTGCTGATCAACCTGATGGGGTTCTGGGGCGGCCTGGTGATGTCGGCGATCAAGCGTGACCGGGGCATCAAGGACTGGGGCCACATGATCGAGGGCCATGGCGGCATGCTCGACCGGCTGGATTCGGTGTGCTTCGCCGCGCCGGTGTTCTTCCACGTGGTGCGGTATTACTGGAAGGCGGGCGGCGGCGGTTGATTCTGCCGGGCTTCCATCCACGCATGGGGCGGATCTACCGGTAGTGCCGGCCGCTGGCCGGCAACTGCAACATCCTGCCACCGTTCGTGGGGTTGCCGGCCAGAGATCGGAAGAGCAC
>NZ_JACIUW010000025.1:0-59694 GCF_014145825.1 Stenotrophomonas sp. I18B00994
AAGGCCAAGGGCAAAGCGAGCAAGGTGGCGCTCGTGGCGGTCATGCGCAAAATGCTGGTGATCCTCAACGCCCGTAAGCGAGACGCCGAGGTGGCCCTCGGCTGCCCCTGACAAGACAGTTGCTACTTCTTTGCGGCGGCCTTCTTCGCCGGGGCCTTCTTCGCGGCGGCCTTCTTTACTGCTTTCTTGGCCGTGGCCTTCTTGGCAGGCGCTTTCTTTGCAGCGGCCTTCTTCGGCGCCGCTTCCTTCTTCACTGCCGCCTTCTTGGCCGGGGCTTTCTTCGCGGCGGCCTTCTTGGCACCGAAGCCCTTGCGCACCGGCTTGCCGGTTTCTTCCATCAACTGCTGCACTTCAGCCAGGGTCAGCGACGCCGGTTCGCGATCCTTGGGGATCTTGCCGTTCATCCTGCCGTCGCTGATGTACGGGCCGAAGCGGCCGTTCAACACCTGGATGTCGCTGCCCTCGAACTCCTTGATGATCCGGTTGCGCGCGATCTCTTCCTTCTCTTCGATCAGGAACACGGCGCGCGCCAGGTCGATGGTGTACGGGTCGTCCTCCTTCTTCAGCGAGGCATAGGTGCTGCCGCGCTTGGCGAACGGGCCGAAGCGGCCGATGCCGACGCTGACCGGCTCGCCGTTGTCCTCGCCCAGTGCGCGCGGCATCAGGAACAGCTCCAGCGCGTCTTCCAGGGAAATGGTGTGCATCGACTGGCCAGGGCGCAGCGAAGCGAACTTCGGCTTCTCCTCGGCATCTTCGGCGGTGCTGCCGATGGCGGCATAAGGCCCGAAACGGCCCAACCGCACGCTGACCGGCTTGCCGGTCTTGGGGTCGGTGCCGAGCTCGCGCGCGCCACTGGCCTCCGCGCGGTCGACCGATTCCTTCTTGTCTTCGACCAGTTCCTTGAACGGTTCCCAGAAGCGCGACATCAGCGGGATCCAGTCTTCTTCGCCACGCGAGACGGCATCGAGCTCGTCTTCAAGCTTGGCGGTGAAGTCGTAATCCACGTACTGGGTGAAGTGGCTGGACAGGAACTTGGAAACCGCGCGGCCCACATCGGACGGGCGGAAGCTGCGCCCTTCCATTTCCACGTACTTGCGGAACAACAGGGTCTGGATGATCGAGGCGTAGGTCGAGGGACGGCCGATGCCGTACTCTTCCAGCGCCTTCACCAGCGCCGCTTCGGTGTAGCGCGGCGGCGGCTGGGTGAAATGCTGTTCGGCCTGGATGCGTTCCAGCGGCACGCGGTCGCCGGGCTTCATCGCCGGCAGCTTGCGGCCTTCGTCCTCGTCCTCGGCACTCTTGTTGTCCTTGCCTTCCTCGTACACGGCCAGGAAGCCGGGCACGACCACGGTGGTGCCGCTGGCACGGAACACGTGTTCGCTGCCGGCCGACAGGTCGACGCTGACCGTGTTGAGCGTGGCCGGAATCATCTGGCAGGCCACTGCACGCTTCCAGATCAGCTCGTACAGGCGGCGCTCGTCGTCGGTGAGGAAGCGTGCGACCTGGGCCGGGGTGCGCAGGGCCGAGGTCGGGCGTACCGCTTCGTGCGCTTCCTGGGCGTTCTTCGACTTGGTCTGGTAGGTGTTGGGCTGGTCGGGCAGCGAGGCGATGCCGTAGTCACGGGCGATCACGTCGCGGATCTCGGCCAGCGCATCCTGCGACAGGTTCACCGAGTCGGTACGCATATACGAGATCAGGCCGACGGTGCCTTCGTCACCAATCGCCACGCCTTCATACAGCTTCTGCGCCACCTGCATGGTCTTGCGGGTGGTGAAGCCGAGCTTGCGCGAGGCTTCCTGCTGCAGGGTGGAGGTGGTGAACGGCGGCGCCGGGCGGCGCTTGCGCTCCTTGCTGGCCACGTCGGTGACGTGCAGCGAGCCCTGCGCGGCCTGCTGGATGCGCATCCGCGCCGCTTCAGCGGTGTCGCCATCGGTGATGGTGAACTGCTCGAACTTCTGCCCGTCCAGCTTGATCAGCTTGGCGTTGAAGTGCTGCGACGGGTGCGCGCACTCGGCGGCGATCGACCAGTACTCGCGGGCGATGAAGGCTTCGATCTCTTCCTCGCGCTCGACGATCATGCGCAGCGCCGGGCTCTGCACGCGGCCGGCGGACAGGCCGCGCTGGACCTTGCGCCACAGCACCGGCGACAGGTTGAACCCGACCAGGTAATCCAGCGCGCGGCGCGCCTGCTGGGCATCGACCAGGTCGCTGGCGATCGCGCGCGGCTGGCTGATGGCTTCCTTGATGGCGCGCGGGGTGATCTCGGTGAACACCACGCGCTGCATCGGCTTGTCCTTGACCAGCCCGCGTTCCTTCAGGATCTCGGCGATATGCCAGCTGATCGCTTCACCCTCGCGATCCGGGTCGGTCGCCAGCAGGATGTCGTCGGCGCCCTTGGCGGCCTTGGCGATCGCATCGACGTGCTTCTCGTTCTTGTCGATCACGTCATAGTGCATGGCGAACCCGTTGTCCGGGTCGACCGCGCCTTCCTTCGGAATCAGGTCACGCACATGCCCATACGAGGCCAGGACGGTGTAGTCCTTGCCGAGGTATTTGTTGATCGTCTTGGCCTTGGCCGGCGATTCGACGATGAGCAGGTGCTTGGGCATGGCAGCAGGGTCTGTGGGGCGAACCGTGGGGAAGGGGCCGCTAGGGTGGAGCAAATGGCCGCATTAGTGAAGCGGCCACGCGCAAATCCATAAACTGAACGCCCGGTAATGTGCCGGGCGTTCAGGTTTCACCTTATTAGAGGAATCACGCCCGGCCAGCCCGTGTCAAGCAGCCAGCCGTGAGGATGGCCGTTCAGGAGGCCATCTTGGCGATGAAGCCGACCGCGAACACCAGCAGCGCCAGGCCCACCAGCGACAGTACTGCGGTCAACACCAGTACCAGCACGGTGACGGTGCCCAGCTCGCGGCGCTGCAGGTGGGGTTGGTCGGTGTAGGCCCAGCGGTCGACCACCAGAGTGTCGCAGATCATGTCGTGCAGGCCCTGCTTGCGCTCGGTGAAGGCCGCCATCAGGAAGCCGATGCCGAGGGTGAAGCTGCTCAGCAGCATGGCCCAGTAACGACCGAACGCGCGGGCCTTGGTCAGGCGCTCGCCGTTGCCGCGAACGACCTTGATGCCGACCGCCATCTTGCCCAGCGTGGCGCCGCCCTTCGAGGCATGGAACCAGGTGTAGTACGCCATGCCGATGCAGAGGTTGATCAGGGCACTGGCCAGCTGGGCCACGATCTCGATGGCCGATTCGCCACTGCCCACCGCGCCCATGCTGGCGCCCAGGATCGCACCGAGGATGGCCCCGATGATGCTGCCGGGGATGACCAGCACGAAGTAGTCGATCATGTAGGCCGCCACGCGCTTCCAGAAGCCTGCGTAGACCACTTCACCGCCAACCACAGGCTGTGCGTGGCCACCGCTGCCGACGGCGGCTGGAGCGCTGTATGGCGAGCTGCTGAGCGCGCCGGTGCCGGGCAGCGGTGCGGTGCCGCTGTCGATGGCGGCATAGTCGCTGCGCAGGTCGAACCCGCCGCTGCTGGTGGCCGTACTGGCATCGGCCAGCGTCTGCAGGCCGAGCTCGTCGACCACCTGGCGCAGTGCAGCCCACTGGGCCATGCCCTCGCGCCAGACCAGGGTGTCCAGGTTCAACTGGCCGCGCTGGAAGCGCTGGCGGATCTCCTGGACCGGCAGCGGGCCCTGGCGTTGCTGTCCTTCGGCGTAGTACCACTCAGTCATTGCATGTTCCCTGTTGAATCATCCTTGGAGGTGCTGGCGTGCGCGTGGCTCAGCCGCGGCACGTCGGCGGCAGGTACTTGTCGTTGCTTTCGCCACTGCATTCCCAGCGGCCGCTGTCGCGATCGTATTCCAGCCACAGCAGGTCGCCGTCGATGCCCTTGCCTGGTACCGCCAGCGTTGCTTCGATACCGCAGTGACCGTTGTTGAAGCGGCCGATGTTCACCGCCGACAGGCCCGCGTTGGCGAAGTCGCCCGGGGCCGGGAAGCCGGCGTCATTGGCACCCGGGCAGCGGCCTTCGTCATCGGCGAAATGCTGCACCTGGTCCTTCAGCGGCTGCAGCGCGGCCACGGCGCCGGCGACTTTGCTGCGCACGGTGTAGTCGTTGTAGGCCGGCAGCGCGATGGCGGCCAGGATGGCCACGATCGGGACCAGTACCAGCAACAGGGCACCACCGATGATGGCGGTCAGCGCACAGCCGGACAGCTTCTTTTTCGGTGCCGGCAGGACGGTGGCCGATGCACTGGCGGCGTAGGGCGTGGACGCCGGCAGTACCGGCGGCTGCGGCGGAGGCGGTGCGACGGGTTCCGGTTCCGGTTCGGGTTCGACCGGCGGTACGGCGGCGTCCAGCGCCGGCACGATCAGGCCGAGTTCGTCCACGACGGTGCGCAACGGCTGCCATTGCGGCAGTCCGTCGCGCCACACCAGGGTGTCCAGGGTGATCTGGTTGTTGCGGAACAGCTCGACCAATTGTTCCGCCGGCAGCGGACCTTGCTGCCGGTTGCCTTCTGCATGGAACCACTCGCTCACGGGGACGCTCCTGAATGCGCTATGCCCCCAAGTGTACGGTCAGTGCAGGGGTTCTGGCTCGTCCATGAACATCTGCGTCTCCATCCAGGCATAGGCCGCTTCGGAGCCAGGCTGGTTGAACAGCACCATCAGTACGACCCACTTCAGGTCGTCCAGGTCCAGTTCGTCCTGGTCCAGGGCCATCGCCCGGTCCAGCACCAGCTCGCGCTGGTCGGCGTCGAGGATGCCGTGCTGTTCCAGGTACAGCAGGAAGCCGCGGCATTCCACGTCCAGCTTGTCCAGCTCGGGGCCGTGGTAGACGCGCACGGGGCCGTCGACCCGTGCCTGGGCCACGCTCGGCCGCTGCGCGGCCAGGGCGTCGAGCCAGTCGAACGCCTTGTTGATCTCGGTTGGGCTGAAACCGGCCTGGATCAGGCCGTTCTGGAGCGAATCGCGGTCACGGATCAGGTCCGCGTCTTCGCTGAAATAGTGTTCAAACAGGTACAGCAGTACGTCCAGGATGCTCTCTTTCATTGCCCCTCGGCCTGCGTCGCGCGACGCTGTGGAGGTGAAGAAACTAGGGAGTTCGACAGTAGCGGCCGTGTACGCACACCACGATTCCCGCCAGTTCCATGGCCAGCAGCATGGAGGACACCTGGGGCGCCGTCAATGCACAGCGTGTGATCAGTGAATCCATACTGCTTGGGTCGTGGTCCAGGGCCCGCCACAAGCACTGGTAGTCAGGGTCGTCGGCCCAGCGCGCCGGCAGGAGCGCCGGCGGTGCCTGTTCAGTGGGGGTGCCCAGCCGTGATTGCAAGCCCGGCAGCTGCTGGCGAAGGGCAGGGGCCAGCAGTTCCAGCACTTCCTCGGGGCGCTCGACCAGTGCGGCCCCTTCACGGATCAGCCGGTGGCAGCCCGCTGCGCGTGGGTTGAGTACCGAGCCGGGCAGGGCACAGACTTCACGGCCCGCCTCGGCAGCCAGCCGTGCGGTGATCAGGGCGCCGGAGCGTTGCGCGGCCTCGACCACCACCGTCGCCAGCGCCAGCCCGGCCACCAGGCGGTTGCGCCTGGGGAAGTGGCCCGGGCGTGCCGGTGTGCCGGGCAGGTACTCGCTGAGCACCGCGCCCTCGGCGGCGATCCGCCCCTGCAACCGTTGGTGGCTGTTCGGATAGGCCCGATCAGGGCCGGTTCCGATCACCGCCACGGTGCAGCCGCCTGCCTCCAGTGTGGCCAGGTGGGCGGCCGCGTCGATGCCGGCCGCCAGGCCACTGGTTACGGCCAGTCCGGCCTCGACGAAGCAGCCGGCAAAGCGCGCGGCCAGCGCGCGTCCTCCCGGGGTTGGCGAGCGGCTGCCGACCAGCGCCACCGAGGGCCGCCAGGCCAGGCTCGGATCGCCCGCCACGAACAGCGCCAGTGGCGGGTTCGGGACGTCCAGCAGGGGCGGCGGAAAGGCCGCATCGGCGAAGGACAGCAGATGGTGGTCGTCGTCTTCCAGCCAGTGCCGTGCCACGGTCCAGGCGCGGGCGTCGGGGTGTTCCAGTGCAGCGCACTGCTCTGGCGTGCAACCGTGCGCGCGCCAGTTCGCGGCGCCCTGCGCGATCGCGGTCTCCGCGCTGCCCGCGGCCTGCAGCAGGGTCCGCCGTGGCGCCAGCGCGCCGCCTGCCATCACCAGGCGCAGCAGCGCCTCATCAGCTTGCTTGGTCATTCCCCACTATCGAGCGCATGCAACAAAGGCGCCCTAGGGCGCCTTCGCATGTGGCTGTCAGACTTTGCCGGAGACCGCCCCTGTAGAGTCGACTGTCACTCGACTACCGCGCGCAGCGCGGGCGCTTTCGGGGGGCGGTGAAGAGCAGTCGACTGTCAGTCGACTACCGCGCGTCCGGGTGCAGCGCGTTGTACCCCACGCGCACCGGCTTCACGCCCTGCATCACCAGCGCGTAGCTGACATTGTCGAAGGTGCGGAACACCATGGCATGCGCCGCGTACTCGTCCGGCAGCGAGACCCGGCCGGCGCCGGTGCTGAGCGAATCGTCCGTGCGCGACGAGTTCGGGTACTTCATGCGGTGCGCCACATGGCGGCCCGGGCGCCACAGCGAGAACACGGTTCCATTGTCCACGCCCTGCGTGCGACCAGCCGAGATCGCGATCACGTCGCGGGGGCCGCCGGCGGTGAACATGTCGGTGACGGCCAGCACGCGTACGTCGACGCCCTCGACGCCTGCGGCGGGGACATGGGGCACGAACTGCAGGTCGTACGGCCTGGCCTCGATCGGCACCAGGCGGTCGCCGGCACGCACCTCGCGGCCGCCTTCGTTCTTGTCCAGTACCAGGGTGGACGCCTCGACCTTGCCTCCGGCGACATGGGTGATGGTGCCGGTGGCGACCTGGGCCAGCTCATAGCCGAGCACGCCGCGGCGATGGTTGGGTGCGCTGTAGGCGCGCCACAGGTTGCCGCTGCCCGGGGTGACGTCGCCGTTGGCGGTCAGGTCCTCGGTCGGCTTGGGCTGGGCGTAGCGCACGGTCGGGCGGACAACCGCCCAGCGCTGGCCCACCTGGGCGTCGGCCAGGCGCACATAGACGGCGTGGCCGCTGGTGGCGCGCAGGCGTTCCTCTTCCAGGCCGGCCACGTAGGGCAGCTGCTCGATGCTGTCGACTACGCTCAGCTGCTTCAGGAACGGCTCGACCTGGGCCAGCGGAATGGCGTCGATCGGGGCCTCCTGGCGCGGGCCGGGCCGGGCCGCCACGGTCACCCGGTCCAGGTAGGCCAGGCTCAGGACGTCACCGGGATAGATCAGGTGCGGATTGGCGATCTGCGGATTGGCCTGCCAGATCTCCGGCCACAGCCACGGCTTCTGCAGGAAACGTGCGGCGATATCCCACAACGTATCCCCTTTTCGGACCACATAGGTGTCCGGGTGCCCGCCATTCACTTCCACGGCGGTAGCATAGGCAGCCACGGTCAGCATCGCCGCGGCGACGACCGTACGAAAACGAAGCAACATAGGTGTGAAGCCCTGATTCCCCAACAGGTCCGCGCACTATAGTCCAGAAACCGGGGCGCAAGGCAAGCGTTGGAGCTAGAATCTGCGACGTATGCCGGCGTGCCGGCCCCCTATCCGGAAACAGCCATGGCCCTTCTCCCCATTCTCGAGTTCCCCGATCCGCGCCTGCGTACCAAGGCCGCGTTGATCGAAGCTGCCGAAGTCACCACGCCGGCCTTCCAGGAACTGATCGACAACATGTTCCTGACCATGTACGACGCCCCGGGCATCGGCCTGGCCGCCACCCAGGTGGACGTGCACAAGCGCTTCATGGTCATCGACGTCAGCGAAGAAAAGAATGAACCGCATGTGTTCATCAATCCGGAAATCGTCGCCAAGGACGGGGGCCGGGTGTACCAGGAGGGCTGCCTGTCGGTTCCGGGCATCTTCGCCGACGTGACCCGTGCCGACACCATCACCGTGAAGTACCTGGATCGCAACGGCCAGGAACAGCAGATGGAGGCTGGTGACGTGCTGGCCACCTGCATCCAGCACGAGATGGATCACCTGGACGGCAAGCTGTTCATCGACTATCTGTCGCCGCTCAAGCGCGAGATGGTGCGCAAGAAGCTGGCCAAGCAGCGCAAGCACGTGGCGTGATCGCCAATCCGGGCCACCCTTCGGGTGGCCCGTGCCTGCGCGGCTCGCGCGGGCTCTACGGCGCCGGCCGACGGCGCCGTTTTCTTTCCTGCACGAATCCATCCTGCAAGTGGGGTAGCCATGAGGATTGTCTTTGCCGGTACGCCGGAATTCGCGGTGTCGTCGCTGCGCGCGGCTGCGCGCCACCATGAGGTCGTGGCCGTCTATACCCAGCCTGATCGCCCGGCCGGCCGAGGCCGTGGCCTGGCGCCTTCGCCGGTCAAGCTCGAAGCCGTGGCCCGTGGCATTCCGGTCTACCAGCCGGAGTCGCTGAAGGACGCGGCCGCCCAGCAGCAGTTGCGCGACCTGCAGCCGGACCTGATGGTGGTGGTGGCCTATGGCCTGATCCTGCCCAAGGCAGTACTGGCCATCCCGACCCATGGTTGCTGGAACGTGCATGCCTCGCTGCTGCCGCGCTGGCGCGGCGCTGCGCCGATCCAGCGTGCGATCCAGGCTGGTGACGCGAAGACCGGGGTGTGCCTGATGCAGATGGAGGCTGGCCTGGATACCGGCCCGGTGCTGCTGCACCAGGAGCTGCCGATCGCCGCCACCGATACCGGCGGCCAGCTGCACGACAAGCTGGCCGAGCTTGGTGCCCAGGTGTTGTCCGATGGCCTGGGCCTGCTGCGCGCGGGCATCAAGCCGATCGCGCGACCGCAGCCGGAACAGGGCGTGACGTACGCGCACAAGCTGGACAAGGCCGAAGCCAGGCTGGACTGGGCGCAGGACGCCGACGCGCTGGCGCGTACCGTGCGCGCGTTCAATCCGTGGCCGATCGCCGAGGCAACGCTGGCTGGCGAACGCGTGCGCATCCATGGTGCGGTGGCACTGGAGGCAGACCACGGCCAGGCGCCGGGCACCGTGCTGGCCGCCGGCCGCGACGGCATCGACATTGCCTGTGGCCAGGGCGCGCTGCGCCTGCGCGTGCTGCAGCGTGAAGGCGGCAAGGCGATCACCGCTGCCGATTACCTCAACGCTCGCCGCGACCTGCGCGTGGGGGCATAAGCGGTGTCCAAGCAGAACGATTTCTCCGTCGCCAAGGCGGCACCGGGCGCGGCCACGCGCATGCTGGCCGCACGCGTGCTGGCACAGGTGTTCACCCGTGGCCGTTCGCTGAAGGCCGAACTGGCCTGGGCGCTGCCGAAGCTGGCCGACAGCCGCGACCGCGCGCTGCTGGAAGCCCTGTGTTTCGCTGTGCTGCGCCGTCGCAGCACCTATGACGCGGCCTTGCAGGCCTGGATGCAGAAGCCGCTGTCGGCGCGCGATGCCGACCTGCGCACGCTGCTGATGGTCGGTTTCGCCCAGCTGGACGTGCTCGAACTGCCTGCGCACGCAGCGCTTTCGGCTACGGTCGATGCGGCGCGCGCGCTGGGCCGTGAGCGCCAGGCAGGACTGGTCAACGCGATCCTGCGCCGCGCCCAGCGCGAGGGGTTCCCCGAGCAGCCTGCGCGCGACGCTTTCCCGGAATGGTTGGCTGATGCGATCGAACGCGACTGGCCGGCGCAGGCCGAAGCGATCTTCAGCGCCAGCCTGCAACCCGCGCCCTTGTGGCTGCGTGCCAACCGCCAGCACGGCGGTCGCGACAAGGCCCTGGCGACGCTGGCCGAGGCCGGCATTGCCGCTGAAGCCACTGCACTGTGCGCCGATGCGTTGCGCCTGGCGACCCCCGTTGCTGTGAACCAGCTGCCGGGCTTCGGCGATGGTGCACTGTCGGTGCAGGACCTGTCGGCACAATGCGCGGCCGATGCGTTGGCACCCGTGACCGGTGCCCGCGTGCTGGATGCCTGCGCGGCACCCGGCGGCAAATCGGCGCATCTGCTGGAGCGTGATCCGAGCCTGCGCCTGCTGGCGCTGGATATCGACGCGCGCCGTCTGGCCCGGGCACGTGACACTTACACCCGCACCGGTGTGGGCGAGCATGTGCAGACCCTGGTCGCCGATGCCAGCGATCCCGGTTCGTGGTGGGACGGCGTGCCGTTCGACGCGATCCTGCTGGATGCGCCATGTTCGGCCACGGGCGTGATCCGCCGCCAGCCGGATGTGATGTTCCACCGTCGCGCCGAGGACGTCGATGCACTGGTGGGCGTGCAGGCGCGCCTGCTGGAAGCCTGCTGGTCGATGCTGCGCCCCGGCGGCGTGCTGCTGTACGCCACCTGCTCGATCCTGCGCGCCGAGAACATCGATCAGGTGCGTGCGTTCCTGAAGTGGCATCCGGACGCGGTGGCGCAGCCGCTGGGCGATGCGTTCGGCGTGGATTGCGAAGGCGTGGCACGCCAGCGACTGCCTGGTGACAACGATGCTGACGGTTTCTTCTACGCGCGTCTGATAAAAGCAGCCTGACCCCCGCTGCCGTTTCGAGTCCCATGCTGAAGACCCACGCGTCGCGCCAGACGTGGTTGTTCGTGGTGGTGGCCCTGCTGGTGCTGGGGGCCGGGCTCGGTCTCCGCGATCCGTGGCCCTCTGACGAACCACGCTTCGCGCTGGTGGCCAGGCAGATGGTCGACAGCGGTTACTGGTTGTTCCCGCATCGCGGTACCGAGCTGTATTCGGACAAGCCGCCGATGCTGATGTGGTGGCAGGCCTCGCTGTATGGCCTGGTTGGCCACTGGCGCGTGGCCTTCCTGCTGCCCTCGCTGCTGGCCGCATTGGGCACGCTGTGGTGCGTGGTCGATCTGGGGCGCCGGCTGTGGACGCGGCAGGTCGGGCTCTGCGCAGGGTGGGCACTGCTGTTCGCGCTGCAGTTCACCTTCCAGGCGAAAAAGGCGCAGATCGATCCGCTGCTGGTGCTGTTCATCACCCTGGCCAACTATGGCCTGCTGCGCCACCTGCTGCTGGGCCCGGCCTGGCGCTGGTGGTGGCTGGGCTGGTTCTTTGCCGGTATCGGGGTGATCACCAAGGGCGTGGGCATGCTGGCGCTGCTGATGATCGTGCCGGCGGCCATCGCTGCAGCCCTGCAGTGGCCCCGCGTTTCCCTGCACGCACGCGATGGCCGCTTCTGGCTGGCACCGCTGGCCTTCCTGCTGGCGATATCGCTGTGGCTGGCGCCGATGCTGCTGGCCGCGCTGGGCACCGGATCGGACGAGTACCGCGGCTACATCAACGACATCCTGGTGCGGCAGACGGCCCGCCGCTACACGCAGTCCTGGGACCATCACCAGCCGTGGTGGTACTTCTTCGGTGTCATGCCAACGATGTGGATACCCGCGTTCCTGGCGCTGCCATGGGCGATCCCGGCGTGGCGGCGGCGCCTGTGCCGCCGCGATCCACGCTACCTGCTGCCGCTGGCCTGGTGGTTGCTGGTCGTGCTGTTCTTCTCGATTCCCCAGGGCAAGCGTGATGTCTACATCCTGCCGGCGCTGCCGATGTTCTGCCTGGCGCTGGCGCCGCTGCTGCCCGGGCTGCTGAAGCGGCGCGATGTGCAGCGCGTGCTGGGAGGGTTTGCCGCGTTGCTGGCACTGGGATTGAGCCTGGTCGGGGCGCTCGCGTTGCTGGGTGATCCGCGCTTCGAGGTGAACCTTGCCCATGGACGCGGATTGCCGCCCGGCGCGACCGATGCACTGGCGTGGACGATCCTGGCGATGGGGCTCTGGGGTGGCTTGAGCCTGGTGGTGACCGGCTGGCGTCGAAGCCACCTGGCGCTGCTATCGACCCTGGCCGTGGCCTGGGTGCTCTACGGCCTGTTCGGCTACCCGTTGCTGAATGATTCAAGCTCTGCGCGTGGTCTGATGCGTGACGTCGGCGCGCGTCTCGGGCCAGGCGCGGAACTGGGGCTGGTGGCCTGGAAGGAACAGAATCTGCTGATGGCGGACCGCCGCGCGGCGACCTTTGGATTCGAGAACCGCTGGCATGAACAGCTGCAGGCGGCCGTGCGCTGGCAGCGGCTGGTTCCGCAGCACCGCTGGCTGCTGGTGAACGAAGATGCGATGCAGGCCTGCATTGACCGTGCGCAGGCCGAAATGGCGGGCATTTCCAATCGTCGCCGCTGGTGGCTGGTGCCTGCCGACGCGGTCGCCGGCACCTGCCGGCCGTCGGCGGCGGAACTCGAGCACGAGCGCCGCCTGCAGGGGCCCGGCCTTACCGATTGAGCGTTCGGGCAATGTGGCTCAGGTGCTGGCCAAGGCGGCGTGATAGCTGGCCAGGGTCGCCCCGGCGAAGGTCTGCAGGCCGAACTCACGCTCTGCATGGCGGCGGGCGGCCATGCCCATCGCCGACAGCGCCTGGCGTTGTTCATACATCGCCTGCACCTGTGCGGCGATGGCGGCCACGTTGCGGGTGGGCACGACCCAGCCGTCGACTCCCTGCTCGATGTTTTCCGGCAGCCCCGCGTAGTCGCTGACCAGCATCGGCCTGGCGCTGGCCATCATTTCGCGGCAGGCGAAGGAAATTGTTTCGATGTCGTTGGACAGCACGAAGCCGACGTCGCCGGCGGCGATCAGTGGGCGCGTATCGGCCAGCAGTCCGGTGAAGTGGACCTGCGTGGCGACATCGCCGAGGGCCTGCACCTGCGCGCGTTGCTGCGCGTTGGGCAGGTGACCTGCGACCGCCATGTGTACGTGCGGCCGGATCGCGTCGGGGAGCAGGGCAATGGCCTGCGCAAGGTCGATCCAGCCCTTGTAGTCATCGGTGCCGGCGTTGCTGACCAGCAGCAGCGCATCCGGGTCCTGCGTCCATTGCTGCCGCATTGCCTGGCCGGCGTCGGCCGGCAGCGGCGCGAAGCGGTCCAGGTCGACGCCGTTGCGGACCACATCGATCGGGCAGCGCCGGTACGGGCCCTGCTCCAGCAGGCGCCCGGTGTGTGCCGAAACCGCAATCACGCGGTCGGTGGCCCAGCGGGCCCTGAAGGCATTGCCAAGCGTACGGGTGGGCTTGCTGTTGTGCTTGGTCAGGATGATCGGCGGGCGGCGCATGCCGAGCAGTCCCTGCATCACGAAGCGGTGATCACGAGCACCGTTGACGTGGACCAGGTCGATGCCCTCGTCCCGCACCAGCCGGCGCAGCGCATGCTGTTCGGCCAGTTGTCGTGGCAAGGTCGGCAGGCCGCTGCCAAAGGCCATCGGCAGCGGGGTGGCGATTCCTTCCTCGGCCACCGTGCGCAGCAGGCGGCTGTCGGCGGGGGCTGCGACATGGAGCGTGTGCTGGCCATGCAGGGCGCGCGCCAGGGACACGATGTACGTGGTGTGGCCGCCACCGTCGCCATAGTGGAAGTTGGTGTACAGGATTTTCATGGGGGATCTTCAGGCAACGCGCGGCAAGTGTGACACAGCCGGCTCAGGGCCGTTCCACAGGGGCTGGAGGATCGGCCACCGCCTGGCCGTTGCCCAGCATCCACAGCATGATGGTCTTCTGCCGTACGTAGTTGGCACGCACATAGGCATAGACCAGGCCGTGCCAGCCGTCGCGGAAGCCGCCGCGGAACAGGAAGCCACGCCAGAACCGCCAGGCCGGCGCCAGCACCAGCTTGCCCAGCGTGGCGCGCTTGCCACGCGCGAACTCGTGCTCGGCCATCATCCGCGCATACTTCTCGGTCTTGGCCAGCTGCTGCTGCAACGATCGATAGGGATAGTGGATGAGATCGCCGCGCAGGGTGCCGACGCTGCCATCGACGCTGGCCGCCTCGTGGATCTCTCGCTTGCCGCGCCAGCCGCCCTGGCGGCGGTCGAACAGGCGCATCACCCGGTCCGGGTAGGCATTGCCGTGGCGCAGGAACCTGCCAAAGTATTCGGACAGGCGGGCGAAGCGGTAGCCGGCGTGGCCGGCGAAGCCGCCGTCACGGGCCTGTTCGATGGCCGCACGCAGCTCGGGGCTGATGCGCTCGTCGGCATCCAAACACAGTACCCAGTCGTGGCTGGCCTGCTCGACGCAGAACGCCTTCTGGCTGCGGAAGCCCTCGAACCGACGCTGCAGCACGCGGGCACCGGCAGCCTCAGCGATGGCCACGGTCGCATCGGTGGACTGCGAGTCCACCACCACGATCTCATCGCAGAAGGTCAGCGAGGCCAGGCAGTCGCCGATGCGCCCGGCCTCGTTGAACGCGATAATGCACGCCGAGATGCGAGGCCGTTCGATGGGAGCGGTCGTGGAGGACATGATGGCCGGGTACCTGTTGTTTGCGACGGAGCGCTATGCGCTGCCTATTCTCGCCCCGTTGGCGCAGGCGTTGCACGCGTCCGGGCAGGAGGTTGCGGCCTGGTTCGAAGGCGGCGCGGCCGGCAGCAGCCTGCCGGGGGTGGCCAACGTCGGCCTGAAGCAGGCCCTGGCAATGCGCCCGCGGGCGGTGTTCAGCGCGGCCAACTGGGTGCCGACTTTCCTTTCGGGGGCCAAGGTGCAGCTGTTCCATGGCTTCAACGTGGAAAAGCGCGACAGCGCGCGCGGCCACTTCCGGGTGCGCGGCATGTTCGACCTGTACTGCACGCAGGGGCCGGCCACCACCACACCGTTCCGCGAGATCGCGGCCCAGCAGGGCCACTTCGCGGTGGCCGAGACCGGCTGGCCGAAGCTGGACCCGCTGTTCCGCGATGACGGTGGCGAGAGCGCCGCACTGCGCGCGCCGGCCGGCGATCGCCCGGTGATCCTGTTTGGTTCCACCTTCACCGAGCGGCTGAGTGCGGCACCGCACCTGCATGCGCAGATCGCCGCCGATATCGCTGCCGGTGGGCGCTACTGGCTGCTGACCCTGCATCCCAAATGTCCGCCGGAACTGTTCGAGCGCTACCGCGCGCTGGCCGGTGCCAATGCCCGCTTCATCGAGCCGGAGCAGGTGATGGCCGCGCAGCGCGCCGCCGATGTGCTGGTGTCGGACACCTCGTCGATCGTTTCGGAGTTCATCGTCCAGCACAAGCCGGTGGTGACCTTCCGCAACCGCGTGCCGAAGCCGCACATGATTGATTTCGACGACCCGGCACAGCTGCCGGCGATGCTGCAGCGCGCGCTGCATCCGGACGCCGCGCTGCAGGCGGAAATCGTGCGTTACGCCGATGCCATCCATCCGTACCGCGACGGCCTGTCCAGCGAGCGGGTAATCGCGGCCACCGAGGATTTCCTGTCCGGTGAAATGGGTGCGCTGCGCCGCAAGCCTCTCGGCAGCTGGGTGCGCGATCTGCAGATCCGAAGGGACCTGGGCTATTGGGGCCCCTCGCAGCGATGATGCCTCGCTGACCCTGCTCGCGGTAGTGCCGGCCGCTGGCCGGCAAACTGGGGGATGTGCAGTTGCCGGCCAGCGGCCGGCACTACCTGATTCAGGCCGGGATCCGACCCCGCATCACCAGCGCAGTTTGCGCCGCGCCAGCGCGGCCGCCAGTTGATCCATCGCCTGCTGTGCCTGTGCCTGCGGCAGATGGTGCAGCGTGAGTGCCACGTCGCCATGCGCACCGGCGGTATCCAGTTGCAGGCTGCTGGTGCCCAGCACCTTGTCCAGCGGTGAACGCTGCAGGCGCAGGCCCTGCACCTTGTCCAGCTCGGCCCAGCGCCACCAGCGTTTCCACCAGCCGCCGCGCACGGCCACATAGTGCTCGTCCAGATACCAGCCCATGCGTGCCATCTGCCGGTGTGCGACCAACAACGCGACCGGCAGCCAGGCCAGCACGACCAGGCCCCATGGGCCCCAGCGCCAGTACGCGGCGGCGGCCAGCAGCGGCACCAGCAGCAGCGCGCCCAGGCACAGCCGCCACCAGCCACGTTGCGGGATGGACTGCCATTGCGCCGGTGGCCAGTGCAGCTGGGGGAGCAGGTGCTGCACCAGTTGCGTGCAATGCTCGCGGGTTGCCAGCGGCGCCAGTTCGCGCAGGGCGCGGTCCTCATCACGCGAAGGGCCACCGGCGGCACTGTCGATGCGCAGCTGGCGCAGCCCGAACCAGCGCGGCAGGGTGCCTTCGCGCAGCGTCCAGGCCTGGATGCGGCGACGTGCCACGCTGCTGCGGGTGCGGCTGAGCATCCCGGCCGACACCGTCAGGCGGCGGTCCTGCTCGACGAGGGTGAAGCCGTGGTAACGCAACAGGGTCAGCACCACCGACAGCACGCGCAGCGCCAGCCAGCCCAGCAGCAGGGCCGCCGCCGCCAGCAGCAACGCGCCGGTCACGCCGGGATGCAGGTGGCTGGCATAGCCGAAGGCCTCGCGGCCGCCGCGCTGGATGGCATCGTCCATCACCGGCCGTGGCACGGTCTGGAACAGGACGCCGAACGCGGCCACCGCCAGCGCCCAACCGCGGTTGGAGAGCAGGCCCATGCGCACCACGTCCCAGCTGGACAGTCGCAGCAGTACGCGTTCGCTGTCGACGTCGGCAATGGGCGGTGCATCGACGGCGTCGTTGGCCTGCGGCGTCTGTCCGCGTTGGCGGACCAGCCGTTCCAGCGCCAGTGCCTGGTCCAGCTTCAGTACCCGCATCTCCGCTTCAGGGCGCACACCGCCGGCCGATTCCAGGCGCAGCTCGGCCACGCCGAACAGGCGGTGCAGCGGGTTCTGCCGCACTTCCACGTTGTGGATGCGGGCGAACGGGATCTCGCGGCGGTTGCGCGCCAACAGGCCACTGCGCACGGTGATCGCATCGCTGCCGATGCGGTAGCGGTAGCTGAGGTACTGCATCACCGACACCAGGACCAGGGCGGCAATTGCCGTCAGCGGAATCAGCTGCGCCCACATCGGATCGCGGTCGCCGCGCTGGCCGAACACCAGCAGCGCGACCAGTGGCAGGAAGTAGTGGCGCAGCTGCATCAGCAGCACGAACAGCCACGACCACGGGTGCAGGCGGTGGTCCTCGGTACCGGAGGGCGGCGGTGCAGGCAGGGGCGGCGGCAGGCTCACAGGGCGTCGGCGTCCTGGTCGAGCTGGTGGGACAGGGTGTCGCGCAGGCGCTCCGCATCCGCCTCGTCCAGGCCGCTCACGGTCACCGCGCTCATGCGGGTGCCTGCGGTGTGCACGATCAGCGTGGCCAGGCCGGCACGGCGCTCCAGCGGGCCCCGGCGCAGATCGAGATGCTGCACCCGCGAGAGCGGGATGCGCGTCTCCAGCTGCCACATGAGGTCGCGGCGCAGGCCCAGGCCCTGTGCGTCCAGCCGCCAACGGGTGCGGACCAGGCGTCGACGGCCCAGCCACGCACCAAAAGCCACACCCATCAGCAGCCCGGCTGCAGCGGTCCACAGGCCACCGGGCAGATCGAAGAACCACGCCGCTGCCGCCAGTGGCAGGCCCGGGACGAACAGGCCGCCAAAGGCACCTTCCAGTGCGGCCAGGCGGGCTGCACGTTGCGGCAGTGACTGCCAGTCGGTGGCGGGTGGTGCGGGAATCGTGGCGTCGGTCACGCGGGCTCCGTCAGGCAGCAGGGCGGGCGGTAGCGGCCGTGGCCGCACCGCGCAGACGGTAGCAGGTCGGCTGCGTTACTGGGCAGCCTGGATCAGCGCATCGACATCCAGCAGGTGGCCGGCACGGTCGGCCTTGGTGCGCAGGTAGTTCTCGTTCTCGGCAGTGATCTCGCCGGTGACCGGAATGCAGTCCAGCACTTCGATGCCGGCATTGCGCAGGCGCTGTGCCTTGGTCGGGTTGTTGCTGAGCAGCGCCACGCGCGAAATGCCCAGGCCACGCAGCATCGCCACCGCGCTGCCGTAGCGCCGCTCGTCGGCACCGAAGCCCAGCTGCGCATCGGCGTCGATGGTATCCAGGCCGTCGTGCTGATAGCCATAGGCGCGCATCTTGGCGGCGATGCCGGTGCCGCGGCCTTCCTGGTCCAGGTACAGCAGCACGCCACCGCCCAGGTCCTTCAGCTTGCGCAGGCCACGCCGCAGCTGGTCGCCGCAGTCGCACTTGAGTGAACCGAACAGATCGCCGGTCAGGCACGAAGAATGCACGCGTACCGGCACCACTGCCGACAGGTCCGGCTCGCCGACGATGATCGCGACCTGGTCGCGCTGCGCCACGCCGCCGCGGAAGACTGCAAAGGTGGTCATGCCGACGTCGCGCAGCGGAACCGGCGAACGCGCCACCAGTTCGTAGTCGTGGGCCGCATGTGCTGCGCCTTCGGCCAGGTCGCACAGGGCCACCTCGGCCGCACCGTCGAAAGTGTGGTCATCGAGGTCCAGGCGCACCGCGACCATCGCTGGCAGCAGCAGACCCAGGCGGGCAAGCTCCACCGCGCCGGCATCGAAGGCGTCGCCGGCGCTCCAGCTTTCGGGCATCGGCCCGGGTTCGCGCAGGTAGCCCAGCGAGGGCAGGGCCTCGAAGGCCACGCCGCTCAGCGGCAGGCGCGCGCCCTGTGGTGCCTCCACGCCGAGCACGCGGGCGCGGGTGGCGGTCAGGAACAGGTAATGGCGCTCGCGGGCGGCAGCGGCGAAGGCGGCGAAGCTGCTGGTCGTGGCGCTGTCCAGCGCGATCACCGCCAGGCGCTGGCCCTGGCCATCGTGGAGCAGCACCGGGCGACCGGCGCGCAGTTCGGCCACCGCGCGTTCGCAGCGGATCGCGGCCGGATCGCCGAACAGGGAAGAAGCAGCAGGCATGGCAGGACCGGGGGAGGCGGACATCGCAGTCTCTATGGGGGCGCCGGCGTCGTATTCAACGTGGTGCGGCCAGTGGTCGCAGGCGGCCGTCAGTGGGGGTGTTCCTCAGTTGCGTACGGGTCTTCCTCGCTACTGCCCGGTGGCCGCAGCGTATAGCGCTTGTAGGTCCACTGGTACTGCGCCGGGTCGCGGCGGGCGATGCGTTCGATGCCGGCGTTGAGGGCAGTGGCCGCCACCAGCGGGTCCGGATCGGCCACCGCCGGGTCGGTCGGCTCGATGTGCAGGGCGAACTCCATGTCCGGCCCGATGCGTTCGCACCAGCCATAGAGCACGGTGGCACCCGTGCGTTCGGCCAGCCGGTTGACCAGGGTCATGGTCAGCGCCTGCACGCCGAAGAACGGCACGAACACGCCATCGCCGGCCTTGGGCTGCTGGTCGGGCAGGATGCCGGTGGCGCCGCCGTCCTTGAGCACCTTGAACAGCTGGCGCACGGCCGGGCCTTCGGCGCGCACCTGCTGTACGTTCTGGCCGCCGCGCACCAGCTGCAGGAAGGCATCGCTGGCCTCGTCCTCCGGCGGCTTGTAGACGATGGCGATCTGCCCGCGCGAGGCCAGCCACTGGTTCAGCAGCTCCCAGTTGCCGAAGTGCGGCGCGGCCACGATCACGCCCTTGCCGCTGGCCAGGGCGGCGTCGTACAGGGCCTCGCCATGGCGCTGCTTCAGGTGCAGGCGCAGGTTGTCGGCCGGCGCCTGGCTCCACAGCCGCAGGGTTTCGATGGCCTGCAGCGCGGTGGAGCGCAGCAGATCACGGTGCAGGCGGTCGCGCGCGGCGCCATCCAGCTCCGGGTAGGCCAGTTCCAGGTTGCGCCGGGTGACGCGGCTCTCACGGGCATCGAGGGCGATCCACGCCCACGCCAGGGCGCGCGCGAACGCCCGCAGCAGCGGCCAGGGCAGGCGGGCGAACAGGGTGGTGGCGCGGTAGACCAGCCGGGCTTTGCGTTGCGGATTCATCGGCGCCAGTTTAGCCAAGGGCGCTGCTATCGTGGCCGGCCCTGTTCATTGGAAGCCCACGATGCTCGTCCTGATCCAGCGTGTCAGCCAGGCTGCCGTCCATGTCGACGATGAGGCCGTGGGGCAGATCGGCCCTGGCCTGTTGGCCCTAGTCGGCATGGAGCCGGGCGATACCGAGGCCCAGTTGCGGCGGATGGCCGAGCGCCTGCTGGGCTACCGGGTATTCGCCGACGAGGCCGGGAAGATGAACCGCTCGCTGCGCGATACCGGCGGCGGCCTGCTGCTGGTCAGCCAGTTCACCCTGGCCGCCGACACCCGTTCGGGCATGCGGCCGAGCTTCACCACGGCCGCGCCGCCGGAAGAGGCTGAACGCGGGTTCAACCGTTTTGTTGAGATCTGTCGTGAAAATCACGCGCCAGGGGTGGAAACGGGCCGATTTGGTGCCCATATGGTCGTCAGCCTGGTCAATGACGGTCCCGTGACCTTCCTTCTCCGGCCCTGAGCCTGCGGGACCACCGCCCGGCAGGCAGGGCCCCGGGCTGGTATAATGCTACGTTCCCTATTTCTCCCTGCCGGTGGCGCGAGCACTACATGGCCAACGAACGTCCTGCCCAATCCGAAATCAAGCAACTGATCAGCAAGGGCCTGGAACAGGGCTACCTGACCTACGCCGAAGTCAATGACCATCTGCCGGACGACATGGTCGACCCGGAACAGATCGAAGACATCATCGGCATGATCAACGGCATGGGCATCGATGTCCATGAAGTTGCGCCGGATGTGGAAACCCTGCTTCTCAACGATGGCAACACCGGCAACCGCGAAGTCGATGACACCGCGGCTGAAGAAGCTGCCGCTGCGCTGAGCGCGCTCGACACCGAAGGTGGCCGTACCACCGACCCGGTGCGCATGTACATGCGCGAAATGGGCACCGTCGAGCTGCTGACCCGCGAAGGCGAAATTGCCATCGCCAAGCGCATCGAGGAAGGCCTTTCGCAGGTCCAGGCGGCCCTGGGCCAGTTCCCGGTTTCGGTCGAGTCGCTGCTGAACGACTACGAAGCCCACAAGGAAGGCAAGAAGCGCCTGGCCGAAGTGATCGTCGGCTTCAACGACCTGGTCGACGAAGAGCCGGCGCCGCCGGCGGTCGCTGCCGATGACAGCGCCGATGCGGACGCCGAAGGCGACGAGGACGAGGACGACGATGTCGACGGTGGCGATGAAGAAGCCGCACCGACCGGTCCGGATCCGGAGGAAGTCGCCGCGCGTATGCAGGCGCTGAGCGATGCCTTCAACGCCTTCAAGAAGGCCGCGACCAAGGGCGACAAGAAGAACCTGCCGCGCCTGCGCGAAGAAATGTCGGCGGTGTTCGTCACCCTGAAGCTGCCGCTGCCGCTGACCGACGTGCTGACCAAGCAGCTGCGCGACACCATGGCATCGATCAAGGCCCATGAGCGCCGCGTGCTGAACCTGGCGACCGTTACCGCCCGCATGCCGCGCAAGGACTTCATCCGTTCCTGGGAAGGCAACCAGACCAACCTGGAGTGGGTGGAAGACGCACTGAAGCGCAAGCAGAAGTGGTCCTCGGCGCTGCGCGAAGTGAAGGACCAGATCATTGCCGAACAGCAGGCGACGATCGACATCGAGACGCTGACCCAGCTGGACCTGGAAGAGCTGAAGGAAATCAGCCGTGCCATGGCCTACGGTGAAGCCAAGGCGCGCAAGGCCAAGAAGGAAATGGTCGAGGCCAACCTGCGCCTGGTGATCTCGATCGCCAAGAAGTACACCAACCGTGGCCTGCAGTTCCTCGACCTGATCCAGGAAGGCAACATCGGCCTGATGAAGGCCGTGGACAAGTTCGAATACCGCCGCGGTTACAAGTTCTCGACCTATGCCACCTGGTGGATCCGCCAGGCGATCACCCGCTCGATCGCCGACCAGGCACGCACCATCCGTATTCCGGTGCACATGATCGAGACGATCAACAAGTTGAACCGCATTTCCCGCCAGATGCTCCAGCAGTACGGCCGCGAGGCTACGCCGGAGGAGCTGGCCAAGGAAATGGACATGCCGGAAGACAAGATCCGCAAGGTGATGAAGATCGCCAAGGAGCCGATCTCGATGGAAACCCCGATCGGCGACGACGAGGATTCCCATCTGGGCGACTTCATCGAGGACACCAACGTGGAGTCCCCGATCGAGAACACCACCAACATCAATCTGTCTGAAACCGTGCGCGACGTCCTGGCCGGCCTCACCCCGAGGGAAGCCAAGGTGCTGCGCATGCGCTTCGGCATCGACATGAACACCGACCACACGTTGGAAGAGGTCGGCAAGCAGTTCGACGTTACCCGCGAGCGCATCCGCCAGATCGAAGCGAAGGCCCTGCGCAAGCTGCGTCACCCGAGCCGCTCGGAGCAGCTGCGCAGCTTCCTGGATATCGATTGATTTCCAGCGGCTGTTGAAGCGTTGAGAGGAACCCCGCCTGGTGCGGGGTTTTTCTTTTTGGGGGGTGTGTGCTTTCTGTAGAGTCGAGCCAGCTGCTGTTTGCGATGACGTATCCAGCAGGTCTTCTCAACGGCTGCGCGTTTGCGCCGCTACTGCATTGGGAAGATGTGATGCGCGACGAGCGCGAGGATTCACTGGGATTTGCCCGAAGAGCGACGCTGGCATTGCTGACGCAGTCTGGTGCTGGGTTGCTTGCGGGCTTCGGCGGCGACAAGCAGAAGGGGCTGGAAGAGGCCAGGAGGACGGTGGCGCTGTTCCAGGCACACCTGCGGCGGCAGCTGTGGTTTACGGACGTGGCGGAGAAGCGGTTGGGGCGGGTTGCTGAGGCTCTTGCTGCTGCCGGGTAGCCGATCAAGCGCAGCCTCCACTACACTGTGAGGCTGCGCAGGGCCTATAGCTCAACGGTTAGAGCAGGGGACTCATAATCCCTTGGTTTCAGGTTCGAATCCTGATGGGCCCACCACATTGACGTCCAATGGCGTCCCTGAGGCCATCGTGGTGCTTGATTCATGGCCGCATCCAGCGATATTCAGCGGCGTCCAATTGCATCCACAGAAAAGTGAGTCAGGCTGAGTGTCGGCGGGCGAGAGGCCCTGGACGACTCACAGTCTCTCACCTTTGTCTGGGGGCAATGAACCATCAGCTGTGAAGGGCGCCCTCCTAGGGGTAGCGCGGCGCCATCGTGCTCGCTCTCGCTGCGGCGGGAGGTACGGGCTTGGTGCCGTCCGGCCGCAATCATGTCGGCCTGCAGCATGCTGGGTGCCACGACCTTGAGTGGGTTTCCATGGGCAAACGCCCCGATCGCGATTCCTCGCAATCGGGGCCTATGTTTCAGCGGGTCCCTGTATGCAAGCGCCAGCCGGGGTTGTAGCGGGTTGCGGAGGCTGGTGAGAACAGCAGGCCATCCGTTGCCTGCCCGTACCGGATTTCCACATCATCATTCGCCGAGTGGATGAGTATGTCGGTGCGCCCGTCGCCATCGAAGTCGTTGGTCAGCAAGTGATGCCCAGGGCTCCAGCTGGAGACGCTCTGCGCGGAGAACCGAAGACCACCACTGGCTTGGCCGTAGCGGATTTCGGAGTGTCCGTTCGCTGCATAGATCAGAACGTCGTCTCTGCCGTCGCCATTGAAATCACCCGTCAACAGCGTGTGCCCGGTGGACCATAGGTCGGTCGTGCTCGGTGCAAAGCGCAAACCGCCGTTCATCTGCCCATAGCGGATCTCAGTGGCTCCGTCGGCGGCATAGATCAGCACATCGCTGTATCCATCGCCGTTGAAATCCGCAATCTTCAATGTATGGCCAGCCCGCCATTGATCATGCTGACCGGGTTCTGCGCGCAGTCCGTCGGTGGCCTGTCCGTAGAAGAGGTCGACCTCACCGTTGGGTCCATACAGCAACAGGTCATCAAGGCCGTCGCCATTGAAGTCGCCAACATGTGGGCGGCTGCCCAGGGCGACCTGCCGTTGCGATTGTGGGGCGAAGCGCAATCCGCGATCACTGCCTCCGTAGCGGATCTCGAGAGCGCCGCTGTCCTGCAGGATGAGTACGTCGCTCCGTCCATCACCGTTGAAATCTCCTGCCATCAATTGACTGCCCACATTCCATGCAGTGCGTGATGGAAGATGTTCGGTGAATCGAGCGTCAGGACGTCCATAGTGGAGCCGTACGCTACCGTCGCCGCCGTGCACCAGCAGATCGGAGAAGCCATCGGCGTCGAAGTCGCCACTGACCAGTTTGGCCGAGGTTGCCCATGGCGCCGAGGGGGCATCCGTCAGCGAATGGGTCACCAGGCCCGCATGGGGGGCCAGCTGTCCGGTTGCCACCGACGCGCTGCCAGAGGGTGGGTTGTACAGGATGACGTCGCCGCCACCATCGCCGTTGTAGTCCACAGAGCGCACTGCAGCGCAACTGCCATTGGCGCGGCGGAGACTTCCGGCATGATCGCCTCGCGCAGGACATGTTCGTGGTGCCAACTGCTCCACCTTGACCCAATCGACATGAAAATCTGCAGGCAGAACGGTGTTGGATGTCATCCGATTGTTGATGCCTCCAGGTGTTGTAGTCGGAGGTGCAAGATTAGTATTCAGATTCACGAGCATTGGAACGCTCGGAATATTCAGTGTTGTTCGATAGAACTCCACTCCATCCACAGAGTATGCGATGTGGATGGGGCTCCACTCTGCGGAGAACACATGATAGTTGCTGGAATAGTCGACAGATCCAAGCTTGGTGTAGGCTGAAAGCGTTGCATCCGCCACTGCGGTGGAGCAATCGGCAGGGTTCGTAAACCAGTAATGTTGCACATTGATCGTGCGCGGGTCGGACTTCTGCAGCCCAGTGGCCTCAAAGATATCTATCTCACCGCATGCAGGCCCATATGACACCAGCGAGAATGCGGGAATGACGCCTGGCGTGTTAGTCATTTTCACACGGGCAGAGTAGCGACCATAGGTGAAGTACCTAGGGTAGTAGATGCCACCTGTCTGATAGAACGGGAAGGTGTCTTGGACATCACCGCGGAAGACAGCATCTCCTTGGGCCACGAACGCATTTCCAGGCTTGTAGGTGTACGACACTTTCCCGGACTTGTCGGTCACATCCCCTGCCCACGGGATCCAGTAGCTGAGACTAGGGTCATCGAAATGCTCTTCCATGACGGTGATCCACTCATTCTCTGTATTCTGCGCTTGTGCAGCTGACACGACTGAAGTCGCAACCGATGCGGCGAGTACAAGCTTCCTTAACATTGCCAATTCCCTGATGTAGAGCCGCGGGATGCGACCGCCTGTGAGTTTGACAGTTTGGCGGTGACTTCTTAGTGGCCAGGGCTTGGGGATGAGCCGTGTCCGCGGATTGATTGCAAGCGAAGTGTCTCGGAGAGCGGATTACGATAGTCGAACCGACTAGATGCCAGAACTGGATCCCTCGGCCTAGAGGCTCGGGAAGTGAGTCGATTAGTGAGTCAAAAGTGGATTGAAGTGGATTGAATATCAATCAAATCAATTGTTTACTTTGTTTCTGCGGTTGCTGGTGGGCCACCAACCGACCTCGCCTGACCGGTCGCAGGTCTCATCGCTCCCCAGCGCGACCTGCAGCGTCGGTACCATCTGATCCGCACACAGGGATCGACCATGGCCAGCACCGATACGCCGGTGGAAGACTTCACCAACGAAATCGAAGACAGCCGGCACCTGTTTGCCTGGTGCCTGGTCCACTATGGACAGGTGCCCGAGGCGCTGGCACTTGAACAGGCACGCCAACGCTATCCCGACCAGAGCCCCGGCCGCGAGTACGAGCACGCGTTGATCTTCCACGATGAGCCGTGGCATTGGGCGATGCTGCACGTAAAGGGCGAGGGGTATTGGCACCGGCACCCGGAACTGGCGCAGCCGTCGCTGGACTACGAAGCCGAATCGGACGCACTGCACCTGGCCCGCGGTGAGCAGGTGCCACTGCTGGATGAGGACGAGTACCTTGGCGCGCTCGCGCATGCGCGCCACATGCGTGCATGGACGCTGGTCCATCAGGCGGGTCGTTCGCCGGATGAAGCGCGCCAGGAGGCGCTCGGCCACTACGCGTATCGTCCCCGCCATCATCGTGGTCGATTTCAGGTTCATGATCCGCGTGATGGCTGGCGTCATGTGATGAGCGTATTGCATGGCGACGATTACTGGGCGCGACCAGAGTTGCGGGAACCGCCACAGGCCTATTGGAGCGAGTCCCGCGCCTTTGTTTCGGCGCAGGGAATCCGCTTGCCGGACCCTCCGGGCTGAGGCCTGCTCGGCCGGCGAAGGCGCAGCACCGTCGATCACCGCACTCTGTGCCGAATGACACATGCCCCGCCATTTCTGCTGGCGGGAAGATGGCGGCATCCCGAAGTGGAGTGATCTGATGCCTGGTACGCTCAGTCGTCGCGCCTTCCTGGCCAATGTCGCGGCTGTTCCGGCGGCCACGCTCATGCCCACCGGTGTTGCCACGGCGGCGCAGCCCACCGTCACCACCGGGAACCTGATCGAAGCGGAGCGCAGCGTGATCCGCTCCGCCATGCAAGGCAGCGGCATCGGTGCCGCTGCCGTCTGCCTGGTCGAAGGCGGGCAGGTGCGCTGGCTCGAGGGCTTCGGGTACGCGTCGGGTCACGGTAGTGCAGCAGTAGACGCCAGTACGATGTTCAGCATCCAGTCCACCTCGAAGAATTTCGCGGCGGTGGCGGTGCTGTTGGCCGTGCAGGACGGCATCCTTGATCTGGATGCGCCCATTACCCGCTATCTGCCGTCGTTCACGGTGCGCAGTCGCTTCGAGCATTCCCCGCAGGAGCGCATCACCCTGCGCCTGCTGCTTGCCAATCGCGCGGGATTCACGCACGAGGCGCCGCTGGGCAACAATTACGAACCGGCGTCACCGGGCTTTGATGCGCACGTCCGCAGCATCTCGCAGACATGGCTGCGCTTTCCGGTGGGTACGCGCTATCGCTATTCCAACCTGGGCTTCGACCTTGCCGGTCATGTCCTTGAGCAGGTTGCGGGCATCGGCTATCCGGCCTGGCTGCAGCGCCGGATCTTCGAGCCACTGGGAATGCACGACAGTACGGCCGATGCGTCGGTCTACCTGGCAAGCAAGGGGCGGGCACTGGGAACCCAGGAAGGCCATGCGCAGGTGCCGCCGGTGACGCCGCTGGTGGTGTCGGGAGGCGTCTGGACCAGTGCTGCCGACATGGCGAAGTATCTTGGCTTCCTGCTCGGTGGCGGCCAAGCCGGCGCGCAGCAGCTGCTTGAGCCCCATCTCTGGGACGAGATGCATGGCTTCGGCCTCGGCGGTGACTACGGGCTCGGCGTAATGCGCAGCGAACGGCTCTACGGCAGTACACCGGTGCGGCTGCTGCACCATCGCGGCGGAGGCTTCGGATTCGGGTGCGTGTTCACCTACTGCAGGCAGGCCAACGCTGGATTCGCCGCGATGTTCAACCGCGCGACGTCCGCGGGGTACGGCATCGGCGAGCGTCTGCTCGATCAATTGCTGTCGGCGCGTTTCGGGCCCCGTCAGCCGCGTGTGCCGCTATCGTCCCTGGCGCCGATCAGGTTGAACCAGGACCAGCTGCAGCGGATGGCGGGAGACTGGATAGGGCGCAGCGGCAAGGCGAAGATCGTGGTTGCCGGAAGCGGTGAACTGCAACTGCATCGTGGGGCGCAAGCTGTGGGCAGACGGTTTGCGGCCATCGACGGCGACCAACTGTTCACCGCGGACACCGATGGAGAGGTTGCGACGTACCGTTACCATGCGGCGACGGAGAGGCTGCCGGCGCACCTGGAATGTACGAACGGCGAGGATGGCCTGGACCAGAACGATCCCATCGATGGGTCCACCGGGCCGCAGGCGTCCCATTGGCGACCCTGGCTGGGGCGCTATCGCATCGACCAATGGGGGAAACCGTCGATGTCCGTTGTGCTGGAGCAGCGACAGGGCTGGCTGTACATCGATGGCATCCGCCTGGTCACTGAAGTGGAGCCAGGCCTGCTGTTCACCAGCGATGGCGAAGCGGTGGATTTCCGCAGCTCCCAGCCGACATGGCGCAACCTGCGTCTGCAGCGCGTCCAGCCCGTGGGCAGGGGATGATGGCGGCATGCCGCGTGCTCATCCGCGCCGCCCACGCCCATCGATGCTGTAGCGCCCCGCCCCGGTGCAGGCCAGCAGCAGGAAGCCACCAGCCAGCCCCAGGTTCTTCAGGAACATGATCTGCTGGGTCGGGTCGGCAACGTTGTGGTGGAAGATGAAGGCGGTGACCAGGCTGAAGCCTGCCAGCACGATCGATACCAGCCGGGTCTGGAAGCCCAGCAGGATGCACAGGCCGCTGCCGATCTCAAAGGCGATGGTAGGCCACAGCAGGATGCCGGGTACCCCCATCGCTTCCATGTAGCCCTGGGTACCGTTGAGGTCGCCGAGCTTGCCGATGCCGGACACCAGGAACAGCGCCATCAGCAGGATGCGCGCAAGCAGGTAGGCGAGCGAATGCGATGAGTTGCTCACGTCGAAGTCCTCGGAGATGGCTGCCGAAGGCGATCGGAGCCCACCGGCAGTGAAGCCCGTGTCTACGTACCGGGCAAGGCGGCTTGACAGCTGGCCGGCCGCAGGACACCTTTCCATCATGACGATCGATATTGAATCGCTCAGCCTTCGGGAGCTGGGCGCCTTGGTGGTTGCCGCTGAACAGCGGAAACAGCTCATTTCCAGCCGCCGTCCGGCCAGCGCGGTGCGGCGGATGTTGAAGGCTGCCGCGGCCGAAGCCGGCTACACCCTCGAAGAACTCTTCGGTGGCGAAGCCTCGGAAACACCTGCGCCCGCCCGCAAACCCGCCCGCCGTAAATCCGGCAAAGTCGCGCCCAAGTATCGCGACCCGGAATACAAGCGCCTGACCTGGACCGGTCGCGGGCGCATGCCGCGCTGGTTGGCGTCCAAGGTCTCGATGGGCCACAAGGCCACCGATTTCCTGATTCCTGGTTTGGCCAGGCCGACCGCTGGCAAGACCAGCACCATCGGCAAGCGGACTGTCATCAAGAAGGGATGAGGCTGCAGCACTGCTACCCTGCCCGGGTCTTTCAACCAAGGAGCACCGGATGGCACACGAGGGTGGCATGACGATCACGCCGAAAGTCCTGTACACAGCCGCAGGCGTGGCCGTGCTGGTCAGCCTGTTGGCCTGGGCGGTGGAATGGAGCGGGATGGCCTATGTCTGCCCATACTGCCGCGTACAACGCACTGCCATCGGTGTGCTGGGCGTGCTGACATTGTTCGCGCGGCCGGGGAGCCTCATCGTGCCCTGGTTGTCGTACACAGCGGGCGGTTTCGCGTTCGCGGTTGCAGCGATGCAGCACTTCAATGGCTGGAAGCGCATTTCCGCCGGTGATTTCAGTCTCAACGCGCAGTGGTACATCGACCCGTGGCTGCTGTCAGGCTGCGCGATGCTGATCCTGGTAGCGCAGCTGATGCTGGTGCAGGCCGCCTGCCGGCGCAGCTTGCGCTGAGTGTTTCCACCCATGGCGTGGAACTACCCGTTCTGGAATACCGCCAACTGCGCAGCAAACGCGCGCTGATAGGCGGGACGCTGCGTCGCCCGTGCCACATAGGCCACCAGCAGCGGGTACTCGTCGAGCAGGCCACTGCTCTTCAGGCGCAGCAGCACCGAGACCATCATCAGGTCGCCCACGCTGAACCCGCCGTCCAGCCACGCCGCCGCGCCCAACCACGCGGACAGTTGCGAGAGACGCATCCGCACGCGCTCGTCCAGCATCACCAACCGCCGTGCATACCAGGGCTGTTCGCGCTCCAGCACCCAGGCCATCGAGCGCTCGACGATGGGTGGCTCCACCGTATTCAACGCGGCGAACACCCACATGACTGCGCGCATGCGTGCATCCGGACCGACGGGCAGCAGGCCGGCATGCTGTTCGGCGAGGTGCAGGACGATCGCGCCGGATTCGAACAGGACCTGGTCGCCCTCCTGCCAGGTGGGAATCTGTCCGAAGGGATTCCGCGCCAGGTGGGCAGGTTGCTTCATTTCGGCGAAGGTCAGCAGCTGCACGTCATAGGGCACGCCCAGTTCCTCCAGCGCCCAGCGCACGCGCATGTCACGGGCCAGGCCCTGGCCGCGGTCGGGGGAGGTGGCAAAGGCGGTGAGGATGGGGGACATCGCGGCGCTCCTGCAGGCGGGAAGGCCTGTCTCTTCTGTTCCGACGAACGACGAGGGCGGAAATCGACACCCCCCCCCGATGCGCTCTTCACCCCGCCCGATGCAGTTTCCGGTACTGGTCCGGCGTGCAGTGCGCGTGCCGCTTGAACATCTCTGCGAAGGCGCTGACGCCGGAGTAGCCCAGCTCCTCGGCAATCCGGCTGATCGGCCGGCGTGTGCACAGCGCTTCGGTGGCACGCACGAACTTCACCCGACCGCGCCAGTCACCGAGTGACATGCCCAGCTCGCTGCGTGCCATGCGCTCCAGCTTGCGTACGCTCATATGATGCCGCTGCGCGATATCGGCGACCGACTCGGCTGCGGACAGGTGCTTCTCGATGTACGCCATCACCTGTTTCAGGGCATCGCTGCTGGCGATCGGCAGGAAGCTGGGCAGCACTGCGGCATTGAGGATCTGGTCGATCACCACGGCGGCCATGCGCCGCTGGGCCGCCGTCCGCGGATCGGTCACGCCCTGTCGCGCCAGCTCGTGCAGCAGCTCGCGCAGCAATGGGCTGACTTCCAGCGCACTGCAGCGCTCGGGCAGGCGGCGTGACAACGCCGGCGACAGGTAGGCCGAGCGATAGGCCAGCCGCGACCGGTTGCGCGAATAGTGGGGCATTCCCGGTGGGATCCAGATCGCGTAATGGGGCGGGGACACCATCCACTCGCCGTCGATCTTCATCTCCATCACCCCTTGTGCGACGAAGTTGAACTGGCCCCAAGGATGGCTGTGCGTGCCCCAGTCGGTGGGCTCCATCGCACCCTGCCGGAAGTAGACCGGACCGGGCAGCTGGCGGAAGGTGGGGATGGGCTCCATCGGTTGCCGCAACCCGGGGTTGGAGTGACGCATTTTAAGGATGTCCTTGATATGCGCCAAGCGTACGCTGGCCATTCCCCCACGTACACCCACGCTCTTGAACTACCTCTTCCCAATCCTTGCCTGCCTGCTGTGGGGCGCGAATACCATCGTGACCAAGCTGGCCTCGGGCGCGGTCGGTCCCATCGATATTGGTTTCTTCCGCTGGCTGGTGGCGGCCATTGTCCTGTTGCCCTTCGCGCTGCCGCGGCTGCGCAACAACCTGCCGACCGTGCGCGCCAATCTCGGGCGCTTCCTGGTGCTGGGTTGCCTGGGTGGGGTGATGTACCAGTGCTTGGCCTACTATGCGGCGCACTTCACCTCGGCCACCAACATGGGGGTGATCCAGGCGTTGATTCCGTTGATCGCGCTGGCGCTGTCGCGCGTGTTCATGGGCCACCCGGTGCGAGGCACTTCCATTCTTGGCGCGGTGATCTCCACTGCCGGTGTGGTGGCGGTGGTCTCGCAGGGCGACCTGGCGCGGTTGGCAGCGCAGGGCCTGAACCGCGGCGACGCGATCATGCTGATCGGTGCATTGGCGTTCGCCACCTACAACGTGCTGATGCAGCGCTGGAAGATTCCGCTGTCGGTACTCGAATCGCTGTTCCTTCAGGCCACGGCTGCGTCGCTGATCCTGTTGCCGGTGCAGCTGTTGATTGGCACCGGGATCAACAACCTGACGGCGGTCGGGTGTATCGGTTTCGCTGCTGTGTGCGCCTCGATCCTGGCGCCGCTGACCTGGATGACCGGCCTGTCGCGCCTGGGTGCTGCGCGCGTCTCAGGCTTCTTCAACCTGGTGCCGATCGTGACCGCCGCGCTGGCCGTGCTGCTGCTGGGCGAAACACTCAGTGGCTGGGTACTGGCAGGGGGCGTGCTGGCGGTATCCGGTGTGGTCTTCGCCGAGTACGCAGCGAAGCGCGCGACGATGGCGAGTGGGGGCGAAGCGTCCTGACGCGGTCGGGCCGGACCCGCGCGGACCTCAGCCGTGGCGTGTCGTCCCGCACAGCGCCTGCTCCACCTCCTGCTCCAGGGCGTCGGCGTCGTAGCCGCGCTTGCCCTGCAGGCTCAGGTACAGCGACAGCGGGTCCACGCGGTCACCGCTACCGGTGAAGGCAGGCGGATACGACCATATCTGCAACGTTCCGCTGCGCGTGCAGTCGCGGCCGGCTGCAGGCAGTGCCCCCAGCTTCCGCCAGGCATCGATGTACAGGGCGCGTGTGATGCCGTGGTCTTTCGACGGCACCGCAAGCATTGCTTCCGTCCCTGCCTGGGGGGCGGATTGAGCATGTCGGGCCAGAACGTCGGCGACCTGTTCCCAGCAGACCTCCACTTCCTTCAGCACGGGGGAGCGCAGGAACGGCTGCGCTCCCGCCCAGACCTCGCCGCGGCTGCCGGCGAGTCTCAGGAAGCGTTCGCGTCCGCCGGTGGAGCGTTCGGCCAGTCCGCGACCGACCAGTTCAGCGGAGAGCCTCGACGCGGTCATCGAGGTGTATCCGGCAGCACGGCTGACCTCACGCGGCGACCACCAGCGTGCCTGGCCGGACAGGAGTACGTGGATGAGCACGGCCTGCGCCGAAGGCAGCAGCGAAATCGCTTTCTTCTCGTGGTCGGGCGCATCGCGGAACTCGATCGCCAGGCTGGGGGCGTACAGCTGGTTGTGCGGTACCACGAAGTCGATATGGTTCTCGACCAGGAACCTGCGCTGGGTGGGGGTGAGGTACGGCGAGACATACAGCACCATGGCCTTTGCCGCTGAGCGCAGCACTTTCACATCCTGGATGACGCGGCTGCTGGATTCGCCCGGGACGCGTGGAACTGCCAGCATCGCCGGCGTTTCACCATAGAGGGTCAGCTCGGCGATGTGATAGCGCGAGGCCATGGTCTGCGGGATGAAGCGTGCCGCAGCCACGGGGCCGACCACCGAGGCCAGGCCGGGCAGGATCCGGCGCAGGTAGCGCTGCGCATCCATGACCAGATCGGTCAAGCCACTGTGTACTGCCGTTGTCATCGCTTGCTTCCCTTGGACCAGCCCCATCCCCGCAGCGGGGAGGGGGTGGTCCATCGCATTCAGTGGTGAATCCGGAGAGGTCGGGCGAGGTGGATGCCACGCGGGCGATCCTCGCTTGCCTGCTCCATCTGCTGCCGTTGCGCCAGTGTTGCCGGGGATGTTGGAGATTGGGTCGAAGTAGCGTGGAGATTGGGTGGAGGTTGTGTGCGGCGTGGCCGGCGGAACTCCCCTTCCGCCGGCCACGTGCACGGACGCTACGGTCAGAAGCGCTGCGAGTACTTCACGTACACCGTGCGGCCGATATCGAAGCCGCCGTAGTAGGGGAAGGAACTCTCCGGCTTGGAGAACATGATCGGGCCGCGATGGTCGAACACATTGTTCGAGCCCACTGCCACGGTGCCATCCCAGGGCAGCCTGTAGCTGACCTGGATGTCGTGGAACGCATTCGAGCCGACCCTGCGCACGGCATCCGGTTCGCCGTTGGCGATGCGTTCGGGCGCGGTGCAGGGCCGGTTTGGCATGCAGCCTTCCATCATCCCGGAGTGGTAGCGCACCGTGTACTGGGCCGAGAGGTTGCCCAGCTGCCAGTTGACGCCGAGATTGGACCGCAGGCGGAACACCCCCGGGCGTCCAATACGACCGTCCATGATGGTGTCACCGGCCGAGTTCTGCTTCTCCTCGTCGTACTTGGAGACGTAGCTGTTCTGCAGGTCAAGGGTGAAGCGACCGAACGCGTACTCCGGCAGGCGGTAACGGATGCCCAGGTCCCACCCCTCGGTCTTCATCGCGCCGAGGTTGGTCAGGCCGTAGAACATGCTGGTGATGTGGCCATCAGCGGCACGCTTGACGCTGCCGCAGCGCGAGGCATTGCCCAGCACGTAGCAGTCACGGAGGATGCGATCGACGTTGTCCTCGATGATCATGTTGGTGATCTTGTAGCTGTACCAGTCCAGGTTGATGTCCAGACCGTTGACCCAGCGCGGGCTCCAGACCACACCGACGGTCTTGCTCTTGGACTCTTCCGGGCGCAGGTTCGGGTTCGAGCCCGTGGTGAACTCGTTCGGGGTGGCGCACGGGTAGCTGGTGCAGGGCTTCAGGCCCTGGGCCAGCTGCTCGTAGCCACGCGGAACACCGGCGGCGTTGCAGGCCGCGTTGCCGTTGACGCTGTTGGTGGCGCCGACGCCGCAGGGGTCCACGTAGGTTTCGAAGCTGGTGCCCAGGCCGCCATACAGGTCGGAGATGCTGGGAGCACGGAAGCCCTCGGCGAAGGTGCCGCGCACCATCAGCTCCTCGACCGGGCGCCAGGCGAAGCTGGCCTTGGTGTTGGTGGTGCTGCCGAAGTTGCTGTAGTCGGAATAGCGTGCCGCAACGTTGACGGTCAGCTCCTTGGCGAACGGAAGGTCACGCAGCACCGGCACATTCACTTCGGCGAAGACTTCATTGAGGCTGTAACCGCCCGCAGTGGTCTGTGCCCCCAGTGCAGTGCTCTGGCGCGACTGGGCAAAGGCGTCGGGAACGTAGCGTCCTTCTTCCTTGCGGTACTGGTAGCCCATCGCCACCGAGAGCTCGCCCGCCGGCAGTTCCAGCACCGGGCCGGAGATGTTGGCGAAGTAGCTTCGGGTCTTGGTGATGCCGGTATCGGTGAACGTGGGGAACAGGAAGCGCTGCAGTTCCGGGTCGGCAAGCGAGCCGGCGCCAGCAACGCCGTACGGCAGCAGCGGATTCCAGGCCAGGCAGCCGGCGATCGGTGCACCTGCGCTGCCACAGCGTGCTACACCGTTGCCATCAACAAAGGACTGTCCCAGCGCTTGGCGCGAGGCGATCAGGCTCATGTCACCACGGCCGGTCTTGGTCACCTCGTTGCGGTTGAACAGCGCGCCCACCTCCCAGTCGAACGTTCTGCTGGCCAGTTCGAAGTAGCCCGACAGCGTCGGTGCCACGCGCAGCGACTTCAGCTTGCTTTCGGTCGTGCGCGGAAGCTCCCACAGGCGGCGGTTGAAGGCGATGTCATGGCCGACCGGGTTGAACGCACTGTTGCCGGCCAGCGGCGTCCCGAACTTGGTCGATTCGTAGGGGTAGCCGGCAATCTGCTGGTCCGAGATGCGCTCGTTGTAGCCGATATCGGTGGTGAAGGTGATCTGGTCACTCAGTGCATAGTCGGAGCTGAGGAACAGCGACCGGCGCTCGATGCCGGTCTGCACATGCATCTGCTCGTTGCCGTTGGAATACTCGGCCGGCGTGATCGGATGGTAGTCGTTCGGATTCTTCGGGTCGCCACCACGATTGAGTGTCTTGAACACGGAATTTCCGGTGGCACAGTCGTAAAGCGCCGGGTCACACCAGGAGCCGTTCTGGCTGAGGTCGCTCCAGCCCGCGCGCGGATAACCCGGCCCCGAACCACCATGCCTGGAGAACCAGCGGTCGCGGGCGAACACCGGGTCGGCCTTCTGGTATTCCAGGGCCAAGGTGTAGCCACCTCGCTCGCCGCGCGCGCCGGTAACGAGCGAGAACGTGCTGTCCTTGCCGTCGCCCTGGCTGAACTGGCCATGCTGCGCCGAAAGCTCCAGCCCCTCGACGCTCTTGCGGGTAATGATGTTGATGACACCGGCGATGGCGTCGGATCCGTAGAGCACCGAGGCGCCATCCTTGAGCACGTCGATGCGCTCGACCGCGCTCATCGGAATCTGGCTCAGGTCCTGCAGGCCGCTGGTGCTGGCGCCCAGGCGCTTGCCGTTCACCAGCACCAGGGTACGGGTGGCGCCGAGGTTGCGGATGTTTGCGTAGCTGCCGCCGACGTCTTCGCCGGACGACAGCGTGCGCGAACGCGAGAGCGCTGGTGCGCCGGCCGACGTGAGGTTCTGCAGGACGTCGGCGATGGTGGTGAAGCCCTGCTGCTCGATCATCTTGCGCGAGATGGCAAGCACCGGCTGCTGGGTTTCCACATCCACGCTGCGTATCGCCGATCCCGTCACCTGGATGCGGTCCAGGTTCTTCGGAGACTTCGCAGCGTCGTCCTGTGCATTGGCAGCCGGCGAGAAAACGGCAGCCAACACGGCGCCGATCCCTCCCGAAAGCAGAGTGTATTTGTAGTGCATTGTTTCTCTCTCCAAATCCGTTGTGTGGTCGCAATGCGCGCGGCGCTACGACCGGTCTGCATTCCGTTACCCGGAATCGAGAGGAACCTAACATCCCGCTCACATTTGAACTGCGTTATGGACGCGTTATCTTCGCGCGCCCTTGGCCGCTGTCCTGCACGGGGAGTGCACGTCGCGTCGACGTTGTGCAATGTCGTTTCGCTTCAGTCTGGCAGCTCCTTTCCCGGCATACACAGGAGGCCGCCGATGAATACGCCTGGCAAGCCGAAACCCAGCTGGAAGCAATGGCATGTGCTGCTGGTGATTCTGGCGATTGCGCTGCTGATCAGTGTGATCATCGTCATCGCGCCATGGTGAGGCAGGCATCGCATGCTTGTTTTCCGTGAACATTCAATGATGCCGGCAATGAAGAAGTCAGCACGTGTTCCGCATGGTGATGTGTACATCAATTCGTACTCACCTGGCCGGCACACGAGGACGATGATAGTGAGGTCGAAGGCAGTGCCGACGCGCTGCCATTCTCCACTGACTTTCGAGCACACAGGAGCGACGCCATGAGCACCCAGTCCACCATCGAACATCGCCTCAACGACCTGATCGAGATCGCCCGTGATGGCAAGTCCTTCTATGAGGAAGCCGCAACGAAGGTAAAGGATGCCGAACTGTCGGCACTGTTCACCCGTATCGCCGGGGTCAAGGCGCGGATCGTCGCGGCGCTGAGTGGTTCGGTTGCCGCCAGCGGCGGCAAGCCGGCCGAGCACGGCACCATGGTCGGTTCGATGCAGCAGTTCTACGGCAAGGTGCGCGCCGCGTTTGGTGATACCAACTACGGCTACGTGGCCGAACTGGAAGAATCCGAAGACCGCCTGCTGGGCGCGTTCAAGGATGTGCTGCAGGACAACGATCTGCCGCCGGCGGTGCGCCAGGAAGTGACCCAGCTGCTGCCGGATGTGCAGGAGTGCCACAACGTCATGCGGGCACGCAAGCACGCCATGAAGGCCGCCTGACGTCCCGCACCGGGCGGCCGATCGCGGCCGTCGAGCCCCGGAGGCGCGTCATGGCCCGGGAACCTTCGCAGCCCGGCAGGGCTGCGAAGGACCGGGCGTCCCGCCCCGTTTCCATGGTTATACTTGGCCGAGTCCAGGGAACAGGCGCGGCATGACGAAGGGGGCCTCGTCCAGCATCAACGTCAATCGCCAACCGGATGCAGCCGCGTCCGGTTTTGTGCGTGTGCGCGGTGTGCTGTGATGTGCGCTTCGCCGGTCTTTCCGTTGCCTGGTCCTGGTTGTCCCATCGCCATCCATTGCGAACAGGCCCACTGACGATGCGTCGAGTCAATGCACTTTCCGCGATGATGTTGCTGGGCACGGTTGTGGGAAGTGCGGGGGCGCAGTCCTACAGCAAGACCAACGTCATCACCTATCACGATGATCTGTCGAAGTGGGTGCTTGGCCAGGTCCGGACGTCGGTCAACCAGGACACGGGCCGGACCGAGTCCCAGGTGGATTATGACCCGGCCACCGGGAAGCCCCAGCGGATCCATGCCTTCGGCCAGCTCCAGCAGACCATTCACTACAACAGCGACGGTACCGTTCGCGCCGTGGTGGACGGGCGTGGCAATACCGTGAGCCTGTCCGGCTGGAAGCGCGGCATCCCCGGGAACATCCAGTATGCGGATGGTTCGACCCAGTCTGCCGGCGTGGATGACAATGGCTGGATACGCTGGATCACCGATGGCCGGGGCAACACCACGCGTTACGACTACGACGCGATGGGGCGCATGTCGCTGGTCGACTACCCCGACGGCGATACGGTGGACTGGGCGTCCACCACGACACAGTTTGCCCAGGTGGGCGGCGCCGAGTACGGCATTCCTGCTGGTCATTGGCGGCAGACGGTCAGCACCGGCAATGCGCGCAAGGTCACCTACTACGATGCGCTGTGGCGCCCATTGCTGGTGCGCGAGTACGACGCGGGCAATGAAGCCGGCACGCAGCGGGCCTCGGTGACCGCCTATGACACGGAAGGGCGGGTCACCTTCCAGTCCTATCCTGTCGCGGGGGGCGGTACGGTCCAGGACGCCGGAACTGGCGTCCGTACGACGTACGACGCACTTGGGCGGGTGGTCCAGGTCAGCCAGGATTCCGAGATTGGCGCGCTGGTCAGCACAACCGAGTACCTGCCGGGGCGGCGCGTGCGCACGACCAATGCCAGGGGTATCCCGACCGTCGTGACCTACACCGGTGCAGATGCCGCGAAGCTTGACTGGCCGGTACGTATCGAACTGGCAGAGGGAGCCGTGCTGGATATCCCGCGGGACGTCTTCGGCAAGCCGACGTCGATCACCCGCAGGGCCAGCAATGGCTCGGTGACGTCGACCCGGCGCTATGTCTACGATGCGGCGCAGCGGTTGTGCAAGACGATCGAACCGGAAACCGGCGCCACCGTATTTGACTACGACGCCGCATCGAACCCGGTTGGAAGCGCGCAGGGGTTGGACCTGTCCGATGCAGGGAACTGCAACCAGGACATTGCCGCGGCGAGCGGGCGCCGGGTGGTGCGTTCCTATGACGCACGCAACCGGCTCGCATCACTGCAGTTCCCCGACGGCAATGGCAACCAGCGCTGGAGCTACTGGCCCGATGGCCTGGTCAAGCAGGTCACCACGTTGAACGCCGGGGTGGAGACGCACAACAGCTATGCGTACAACCGTCGCGGGCTGCTCATCGGTGAGGTGCAGAGCCCCACCGATGGCGAAGCGCTGGCGATGGGGTATGCCTACGACGCACTGGGCAACCTGTCCGCGCATCGCTATCCCTCCGGCAACGTGGTCGCGTATGCGCCCAACGCACTGGGACAGGCCGGGCAGGCGGGCTCCTACGCCGCTGGCGTGGTCTATTACCCCAACGGGGCGATTCGTCAGTTCACCTATGGCAACGGCATTGTCCACTCGATGGTGCAGAACGCGCGCCAGTTGCCGGATGAAAGCCAGGACACCCTTGGCGCAACCCGGATCCTCAGCGACGGCTACGACTACGATGCGGTCGGCAATGTGATGGCAATCACTGACGGTGCCACGGGCCGCAACCAGCGTGGCAACCGCAATCTGGGCTATGACGCGCTGGATCGGCTCGTTTCGGCTTCCTCGCCCATGTTCGGCTCGGCGAGCTACAGCTATGACGCGTTGGACAACCTCACGCGGGTGACGATTCTCGGCCGTGACCATCACTACTGCTATGACAACGCCTGGCGCTTGACCAACGTGAAGATCAACGGGTGCGGAGGGGCAACCGTGGTCGGCCTGGCCTACGATGCCCAAGGCAATCTGCGGGCGAAGAACGGACAGCCGTTCACCTTCGACTTCGGCAACCGGCTGCGTGCGGCGGCAGGTTCCGAGAGCTACCGTTACGACGCTGACGGTCGCCGCACACAGACAGATTCATCGTTCGGACGGATCACCTCGATGTACGACCACGCCGGCGTCCTCCGCTACCAGGCGAGCGAGCGCGAGGACAAGCGGACCGATTACATCACGCTGGGCGGAAGCCTGGTCGCCAAGGCAATGGTGCCGATGCGGCGTTCGCCGGCCGCGAAGGACTTCGTTGGGTGGTCGCCTGTGGCCTCTGCCGTCCGCTACGTCGTCGAGGAAAGCGTGGACGGGGTGACCTGGACCACGGTCTACGAAGGCAACGCCGCGAACTGGACGTCTGCCGCACGCCCTGCCACCAGCTATGCGTATCGCGTGCTTGCCTGTGGCGCCACGGGGAGCTGCACGCCGGTGTCCGATGTCTCGCATGTCCAGCGTCCGCAGGGTGACATCGTGCCCCTGCTGTACCAGCTGCTGCTGGGCTGAGCGTAGCGGGCTGCACCGGCCGCAGTGGACCGTCAACCGGTTGTTCATGACAGGGGAAGGAAGAACATGGCTGGAGTACGTGCTGTATCGCGCCCGCGTGGCGCCATCGGCGGCAAGGTCCTGCTGGCGGTGGTGGCAGTGCTGGGAACTGGCCTGGCCTCAACGGCAAATGCTGAGCCTTACAATCTGGAAGGCCATCGGATCGTATCCGTCGCAACTGGCTGGGGCGGGGAAGGGTTCTACCTGGTGACGCAAGGTGTGCTTCCAGCGGGCTCGGATTGTGGGGGTGGCAATCGCTTCATTCTCCTCAATGATCATCCAATGCAGAGGGAGATGGTCTCGATGCTGCTCATCGCCTGGCAGAACAAGCTGCGTGTCGGATTGCGTGTCGACGGCTGCACCTCCGGGGTAATGCAGCTGAGGGCCGTGACGATGCCTGAGGCCTGATGTCTGAATCCACAGGGGAACTACATGATGATGAGTGACGCGACGCCGGGCTTCCGCAGGAGGTTGGGAGCGGGGTTGGCCTTGACGTTGGCCTTGTGCCTGTCTGCACCACTGAAGGCGGAGCCAACCAGCGATCAGATGACGATTCTGTCGCTGCGGCCGTACATGGACGGCCCGGCGGGAATTGTGTACGTGCATGTTTCGAGTACGGCTTTCTGCAATACCGATACCTTTGCAATCGACATGTCCCGGCCGGGAGCCAAGGAAGCCTACGCGGCGGCGTTGGCAGCGCTGACATCGGGGAAGAATGTCCGGCTCGAGGCGTTCAACTCCACCGGGTGCAATGGCTGGGCGACCCGGCTCCAGTCGATCTTCATTCACGCGTAACCCTCCACGGATGGATCCAGGACGCGATGATCCTGGGGTATCGCGCATGGCCCTGGGGCGTGGATAAAAAAGGGGCGGCCCTGAGGCCGCCCCAAACCGTCAGGAGAACACGCGTCTAGAAGCGAACCGACCAGCGCATGTTGGCGCTGTGGTCGCGGCTTTCACTGCCGTACTGGCCGCTGTAGCCCAGCTCCAGCTGCTGGCGCGGGGTCAGCCAGGCCGACAGCCCCAGCTCGGCCACAACGGCGCTGTCGGCAATCGGGGCGCCTTCGACCGCGAAGGTGGTGGTGCTGTTGGCGAATGCGAGGTCGGCCAGCTGGCTGCGGTCACCCGAGGCACGACGGTAGCCCACGCCCCCACGCAGGTGCAGCCAGCTGTCCTGCTGGAACGATGCCTTCAGGCCCTTGTCGAAGCGCAGGCCAGCGGTGGCGATCGTGGTGCCGGTGTCGTCCACATTGCCGTGCAGGGCGGCTGCACCACCGCGCTCGTTGATCTGCTTCAGGTCCACCTCCACGCGCGCGACCTGCAGGTAGGGTTCCAGCCCGGCCTCCGGGCCACCAAAGCGGTAGCCGGCTTCGATGAAGGCCTGGCGGGTATGCGCGTTGTAGCGGGCGCTCAGGCTGTCTCTGAACCCTGCGAAGTCGACATCGCGGGTGCTCTTCACCTTGTGCTTGCTCCAGGCGACGCCGCCACGCAGGCCGAGGCCGCCCCAGTTGTGACTGGCATATGCACCGAAGTGGGTGTTGTCTATCTTCGACTTGGCACGAAGCGCCTGCTGCTTGACGTCGGTGCGGCCGGTGCCAGCCAGCACGCCGACCTGCCAGCCAGAGAACTCGTGGTCGATACCGGCCAGCAGGCCGTTGCTGTTGGCTTCGGTGCGGGCGGTATTGCTGTTGCCGTCCAGCCTGCTGTTGCCGCCCAGAGCCTGCACCCAGGCGCCGGTGGCGTCGCCCGCATCGGCACCTGGCGCGACTGCACCTGCACGGCGGGACAGCACGGCATCGCGAACGTAGCGGCTGCCTTCCACCAGTGCGAGCGGCGTGGCTGCGTGCAGTTCGCCGCTGAGGCCGTCGAGCACGCCGCCGACCTGCTGCGGGAACAGCTGGGTCAGCGGCCTGGGCAGGCCCTGGTTGATTGCCAGCAGGTCCGCCGCGGCGGCCACCGCGCGCTGGTTCGGGGTGGTGGCGGCGCTGGCCAGCGAGGCACCGCGTGCCACGTCGATGCGGGTGCCATTGGCCCCGTAGGCGAGGCTGAACTGCAGGAACGGCGAGAACGCGCTGAAGTCGGTTTTCGCGAACTGGCCGTTGATGCCACCGTCGGCGCGGATGAAGTTGAACTGCTCGCCGAGATAGTAGATGCCTGGTTCCGGCAACGCGACCAGCGTGCCGCCGAGGGTGGCGGTACCGGTCACGTGCAACTGGTCGCTGCGCCCGCCAGGCGCGAGTTCGGCGGCGTAGACGCCGGTCGCGCCCTGCACGTAGTCGCCGTTGATGGTCAGCGTGCCGATCGAATTGCCAGGCGCGATGGTGCCGTCCACTCGGGTGCTGCCCAACGTGCCGATACCCTTCAGCAGGCCGTTGCTGCCGACCGTGGTGGTGCCGCCGGTCTGCATGCCATTGAAGGACACCACGCCGCCATTGACGGTCAGGTTCCCGTCCTTCAGAACGCCGCTGGCGCTGACCGTGCTGACGCCACCGGTGGTGGTGAGTGCGGTGGAGACCAGGCTGCCGTTGAGCAGGAACCGGCCGCCTTGCACATCGACTGCCGAGGTGAGGGTGTTGCTGCCGTTCAACTCCAGCGTGCCCTCCCGCAGCACCGCGCCGTTGAAGCTGTTGTCGCCGCTCAGGCGCAGCCAACCGATGCCGGATTTGGTCAGCGTGCCGGGGCCGCCGATGTCATTGGTCCAGTCGTCCCAGGCATCGCCCTCCCACACCTTCAGCCCGCCGGCCCTCTGGTTCATCACCACGTTGGTATCCACGCGCAGCGAGCCATAGCCCTCGATGGCCCTGCGCAGGTCAACCATGCCCCAGCCGTAGATCGGGTCGACGCCTGCCGCACCGAGATCGCGCGCGGTGGTCAGCAGGACGTCGCGCACCTGGGCGTTGTCCAGGTAGGGGAAGCGCTCCATCAACAGGCCGAGTGCGCCGGTGATATGGGGGGCGGCCATGGACGTGCCGGTCTTCAGGCCGTAGTCGTACGTGGGATTCTGGCTGTCGATGAGAAGACGGACGTAGTCTGCGGTCTTCTCCAGCCGTCCCTGGATGTCACCGGAAACGATGGTGCTGAGGATTGCCGTGCCGGGTGCGGAAATGCACCAGTTGGCGGCAGCGCCACAGATGCTCGAGCCTGCGTTGATCACGTAGTCGGTTTCACCATTGGCTGTATTGGGCTGGCGAACGTTGGCGACGGCCAGCCAGTAGGGCTCGATCTCCGGCTTCCAGCGCGGCAGGGCCGCGGTGATACCGGCGACGGCGCCGCTGCCATTGCCGGCCGACCAGACCTGGATCAACTGCGAAGCGGGGGCGTTCGCACTGTCCTTGTAGATGCTTCCGTATACGTCGTAGCCGGCACCGATGCGTGCGTACTGGGCATCCAGTGCGGCCACGGTCATGTTCCGGGTGGAGATGCCCCAGCTGTGATTGATGGCACGCACGCCTTGTGCCTGCAGCTGCGCGTACATGTCCAGCCTTGCGGCACCATCGGGATCCGTCCGTTCCACGGCTTCAGGCAGGTAGCCTCCGCTCGCCTGGCGCCTCCATTCGTAGTAAGTGTCACCAAATACACGGGCGGTCGTCAGATCGGCACCGAAGGCGACGCCGTGCATCCCCGTGCCATTGCGGTTGGCGCCAATGGTTCCGAGGACATGCGTGCCGTGATCGGCATAGCGGAAACCCCATTCACGGCCTGCGGCAATGATGTTGGCCTGCAGGGAAGCAGGCACGCCCGCGCCGAGCGTGTAGTAGTTGATACCCGGTTGATCACCCTGTGTCTGGCTGCACGCGCCGGTACCGCCGACGGTTCCCGGTGACGCACAGTTCGGGCCGATGGTGATGCTGGAGGTGTTGCGGCCGGCGAATTCGGGGTGAGCCAGTGCCGAGCCGGTGTCGAACAGCGCCAGGCGCACGCCCTTGCCGGTCAGGCCGCGGGCATACGCGTGGTCGGCCCCCATCGCACCCAGGCCCCAGTCGGCGTTGAATTCATCGCTGCGCCAGCTGGCGGCATCGCCCGGAATGCCGAGCAGGGCGGTGGCGGTTGCCGCGGGCGTGGCGGCCGTCGACGCTGCAGGCGCGCTGACGGCGGGCTGTGCCCACGCCGCCTGCAGCTCGCGCTGTTGCTGCCATGCGTCGAGCGCCTCGCCGGCCATGGCGGGCGCGGCAGCGGCAAGCAACAGAGAGCTGGACACGGCCAGCGCGAGGCGGCTGTGCAGCGGGGAGCGGGAGTGGGACGAACGGCCGTGCAGCGGGTGATTCATCGGGCAACTTCCTTGGTGGACGGGCAACAAGGCCGTTAACGCCAATCCGTGGCGACATCCCCCATGCATGTGAAAGGAAAATTGTGAACAGGTTAAGTGTGCGTGACAGTGGGCTTCACTTCGTCTCCCCGTGTCCTCGCTAACGTGGGCCGGCCTGGGCTCACCAGGCTTATCAAGGAGTGATGGCGATGCGTGTTGTCAGGAAGGTGATCGCAGTGGCGGTATTCGCGTTGGCGTGTACCGGTTCGGTGGCAGTGGCAGGGCCGGTCGAGCCCTGCGACCAGCCGTGCTGGCGGGCTTATCAGATGTGCCTGGCCAGTGGCACCGATGCCGGTGAATGCCAGCAGGCGTACAACACCTGCGTGGTCGATCTGTGCATGGGCGTGTGAGTCGCGCCGTTTGAGCCGTACGCGGAGCCCCGTCATCGACGGGGCTCTTCTGTTCCAGCGATCGCCTCAGGTGGCGATGCGGGCATCTGGCCTGAGCCCGCTTGCGGGCCATGCACGCAGCGGCGAGGATGTGAAATCGCACCGGAGCCGCTGCACATGGCCGTCAAACGCATTGTCGCCAACATCGCCACGCCCGACCCGGCGCGTGCCGCAGCGTTCTATGGCGGGCTGCTGGGCATGCCGGTGGTGATGGATCATGGCTGGATCGTCACCCATGGCGGGCAGGGCAGTGCGCTGGCGCAGGTGAGCTTTGCCAGCGAAGGGGGTTCCGGCACCGCGGTGCCCGATCTGTCGATCGAAGTGGACGACCTGCAGCAGGTGCTGGAGCGCATGCACGCGGCCGGCATCCCGCTGGAGTATGGCCCTGCCGACGAGCCGTGGGGAGTGCGTCGTTTCTTCGTCCGCGACCCGTTCGGGCGGCTGTTGAACATTCTCGCCCACACCTGAGCGGGAAGCGTTGCGTCAGCGGCGTCTGCCGCTGCGCGTCGGCGCTGCCGGAACGCCGACCATGCGCAGGCAATCCGCTTCCACAGCGGCGATGAAGGCATCGGCATCCTGTGCGGGTGTGGCGATCAGGTCGTCGGTGGCACCGTGCACGCCGGCATAGATCAACGAGGCGGTGACCTGTGGAGCAGGCAGCTGCCACAGTCCGGCTGCGTTGCCCGCTTCGAGGATGCCCAGCAGCTGCTGCTGGATCGCATTGCGCTCGGCATTGCCCCGCTGGTGGTGGTGATGGTTGGCGTACACCACGTCATGCAACGCGTGGGTGCGCGCGTAGATCTCGATGTTGGCGCGGATCCAGGCGCGCAGGCGCGCTGCGCCATCACCGGCAGGGTGCTGCTGCACTGCCTGCTCGACCTCGTCCATGAACTGCCGCGTGTAGCGCTGCGCCAGCGCCTGCAGGATCTCGGTGCGGGAGGCGAAATAGGTATAGAAAGTGCCCTTGGCCACGTCGGCCGCGGCGACGATGTCGCTGATGGTGGTGGCGTCCACACCCTGCGAAAGGAACAACGCCTGCGCGGCGTCCATCAGTTCCTCCTGGCGGGTTTCGGCGGGCTTGGTGCGAGGCCTGGCGACAGCTGGGGTCTGCATGGTTGGCGGTATCCGGGTGTGACGGACGCCATTCTAGCTGCCCCTTCGCACTGACTGACCGCCAGTCATTGACCGACGGTCAGTCAGTCGATAGGATGCGCGCACATCCTCCCCCCGGATCCACGCATGAGACGCCTCCAACGGCCCGCCCTGGTGCTGGCGGCCTACCTCGGTACATTCCTCGCTTCGCTGGACATCAGCATCGTCAACGTGGCCCTGCCAACCCTGCAGCAGGCGCTGCAGACCGACATGGCGGGCCTGCAATGGGTGATCAACGCCTATGCGATCGCACTGTCGGCGCTGATGCTGTCGGCCGGTCCGTTGGGGGATCGCTACGGTCATCGGCGGATGTGGCTGCTGAGCGTCGCCACCTTCACCATGGGCTCGCTGCTGTGCGCCTGCGCCAAGGACCTTTCGACCCTGGTCGCCGGGCGCGCGGTGCAGGGCGTGGCAGGTGCGCTGTTGATTCCCAGTGCGATGCCGATCCTGAGTCACGCATTTCCCGATCCGGGCCAGCGTGCACGCGTGATCGGTGGCTGGTCCGCCTTCAGCGCCCTTGCCCTGGTGCTTGGCCCGTTGCTGGGCGGTGCGCTGGTGCAGCGGGCCGGCTGGCCCAGCATCTTCCTGATCAACCTGCCTTTGGGGCTGCTGGCGTTTGTGCTTGGCGCCTGGGGCATCGCCGAGCGACGGCACCCGCAGCACGCCGCGCTGGATCCGGCCGGGCAGCTGCTCAGTATCGGCGCGCTGGGCGCACTGTGCTATGGCCTGATCGCGATCGGTGAGCAGGGCCTGTTGGCCCCGGTGACGCTTCTGGCGCTGGGCGCCGCAACTGCGGGGCTGATCCTGTTCGGCATCGTCGAGCGGCGGGTGGCACGCCCCCTGCTGCCGCTGGACCTGTTTGCCGACGGTCGCTTCCGCATGCTCAACCTGGCCTCGTTCGTGCTGGGCTTCACCGCCTATGCGAGCCTGTTCTTCCTGTCGCTGTTCTTCCAGCAGGCACAGGGGCACAGCGCGGCGCTGGCAGGCTCGCAGCTGGCTCCCCAGTTCCTGTTGATGGGTGTTGTCTCGCTGTTGTTCGGGCGCCTGGTTGCCCGCCTCGGGCTGCATGCCGCGCTGGTGCTGGGCTACGTCCTGGCCGGTGTGGCGATGTGCGCAATGGCCACGTTCGAACCGGCTACTTCGCGCGCTCATGCCACTGCCGTGCTGATGCTGCTTGGCATTGGAATGGGGCTGGCGGTGCCAGCGACCGGCATGGCGATCATGGCCAGCGCACCGGCCGAACGCGCAGGTATCGCGTCAGCCACGATGAACGCGCTGCGCCAGGCAGGCATGAGCCTGGGCATCGCGCTGATGGGCAGCCTGATGGGCCAGCGTGCCGTACAGCAGTTCACCGCCTGCGCACAGGCCGCAGGGCAGCAGCGGCTTGTTGCGCAGGCGCGTGAACTGATCCTGCACCCGGGCTCGATGCACGCCACGCCGCAGGTGCTGACCTGGTACCGCAGTGCGATGGCCAGCGGGTTCGGTTGGGCGATGGCGGTGGCGGGTGCGCTGGCCCTGCTTGCGGCGCTTGGGCTGCATCGGCAGCGTGCATCGGCTTGACGCGCAGCATTCAGCCTTGCTGGCGTTGCGGGTCCTCTGCCGTGCGTTCGATCGCCTGAGGCTGTTGTTGCTGCTGGCGCGCGTTGGCGTGGCGTGCGTGTCCACCTTCGCGTCCGATCGTGGCCATGTGCTGGCGGTCGCGGCTGATCGCTTCGCCACCCTTGCGGCCTGCGACACGTGCTTCGGCCGGACTGAATTCGTGCGCATTGCCGGAGGCATGTGCCGCGCGCCCGCCCTTGGCGGCGATCGCGCGCTGTTTGTCCTGGTCCATCGAGGCGAAGCCCCGGTTGGAGCTGCGCGGCTTCTGCTCAGTCATGTGAAATCTCCTGCAGTGTGGACGCCGCCTTCGTGGGCGACGGCGTCCATGCTTGGCCACCGCACGCTAAGTCCAGGTCGCCATCTTCGCCCCGGTTTTCACGCGCCCTGCGCACCGTGATGATCACGCAGCCGGACCGGCGGCCGCATTCGTCGCGTATTCACTGCCGGCCCTCGGATGTGCGCGCAACGCCGGCGGCCGCAGTGGCGGTGCCGCACATATGTTCGATGATCCTGTGCTGCTGCCCGATGGCTATCAGATAAACGTTCCGCACCGGCAACCGATCAAACTGCGCACCGGTGGCAACGGCGAACGGACCGGTGTCGCGCCCCACGCGGCAGGCGGCGACGATCCGCTCTCCATCGCACGTCAACTGCTGGCTCCGCCGAAGTCGTCAGGATGAACGCACAGTTGCGCGGTCGTCCTATCGCAGATGTTCCGTTGCATGCCTAGAATCGAAGCATCCCGGTAGTTCCCGGGCGCTTCGAGTGAATGGACTCAATGAAGATTCTGTTGACCGGCAGTTCCGGGCGGATCGGGCGCGCGATCTTCGGCGCGCTGGCGGCTGCCCATGAAGTGGTGGGTCTGGACCGCAGTCCGTTTGCCACCACGCGCATCATTGCCGATGTCACCGATCATCAAGCCGTCGTGCGCGCGGTGCAGGGCGTCGACGCGGTCATCCATACCGCGGCCCTGCATGCGCCACACGTCGGCCTGGTACCGGACGCGGTGTTCCAGCAGATCAACGTGGACGCGACTGCGCACCTGCTGCAGGCGGCGCGCGAGGCAGGCGCACGGCGGTTCGTGTTGACCAGTACCACCGCGCTGTACGGCCACGCGGTGGTGGCAGGGGGATGCCGCTGGATCGATGAGGATACCGAGCCGCTGCCGCGAACGATCTACCACCGCAGCAAGCTGCAGGCCGAGGCCCTGGCTGAAGCTGCCGCCGCACCGGACTTCGGGGTGCGCGTGCTGCGGATGGGGCGCTGCTTCCCGGAACCGCCGGAACGGATGGCGATGTTCCGGTTGCATCGTGGGATCGACGCCCGTGACGTGGCCAGTGCCCATGCCGCGCTGCTGCTGGATGAGGGGCCGGCCTTCGCCCGCTACATCGCCTGCGCCGCAACCCCGTTCCGGCGCGAGGATTGCCTGGAACTGGCCACCCAGCCGCGCAACGTACTGGCCCGGCACGTACCGCAGCTGCTGGCCGAGTTCGAGCGCCGCGGCTGGCCGTTGCCGCTGAGCGTCGACCGCGTCTACGACAGCGCCCGCATCCGCAGGGAGCTGGGGTGGCAGCCGCGTTTCGGGCCGGACGCCGTGCTGCAGCAGTACGCCGCAGGCAGCATCGAGGTGTTGCCACGCGCGGCGTGGATCAAGGATCGGGTGGCCGAATAGGGGAAGCGGGGACGGATCCCTTTCCCGTCCCTGAGTGGATTCAGGAATGTGTAGGCCGGTCGCCTCAACCTCGTTGGCAGGCGGCCGCTAACCCGGTGCGCTTCCTGCGCCGGGCGGGTCCCGGCGGCCGGTGGCCTGCGCGACGGATCGCGCGCCTGCGCGGTGCCCTCCCGGTGCCGGTCGTCCTGAACTGCCTTGCGGACCCCTCCATGCCTTCTTCCCGTTCCGCCGCTGCCCGCCGCCCGGGCAGCATCGCCCACAAGCTGATGCTGGGCACCGCCGTCATCGCGCTGCTGTGCTTCGGCCTGACGGCGTTCCTGATCTATCGCCAGGCCAGTGCCAGCCTGATCGATGCCTCGCGCCAGACCATGACCAGCGAGGCCAACGCTGAAGCGCGCCAGGTCGCCGCCGACCTGGGCACGGCGTTTGCCAGCAACGATGCCATGGTCGAAGCCGTGCTCGCCCAGCGTGCGCGGGGCGACGTGCCCGATCGCGCCAGCCTGGCTGCCGTGCTGGGCGAGCAGCTGCGCACCCACCCGGAGTGGCTGGGCAAGAGCACCATGTGGGAGGCCGATGCCTTCGATGGCAGGGATGCCGAGTTCGCCAACACCGCGATGCACGATGCCAGCGGCCGCTACATGAGCTACTGGGCCTGGCATGACGGCAAGCCGCAGCAGTCGACCATGACCGACTACACCGAAGCCGCCGACGGCTCGGCCGACTGGTATGTGGTACCCAGCCGCGACAAGCTGCCCAAGGTCAGCGAGCCCTATGCCTACGACATCGCCGGCCAGCAGGTGCTGATGAGCACGTTGAGCTCGCCGATCGTCGAAAACGGTACCTTCCTCGGCGTGTTCACCGTCGACTTCTCGCTGGCGGCGCTGCAGAAGCACCTGGCGACGCTGACGCCGATGGGCGCAGGCCGCGTCGAGCTGCTTTCGCCCAACGGCGTGGTGCTGGCCTCGGCGAATGCCGCCGAGATCGGCAAGCCGCGCACCGACGCATTGACCCGCAGCATGCTGGCCGACATCGCCGCCGACCGCCGGTTCGAAGCCTTCACGCCCGATGCAGCCGGCAACGTGCGCGTCTACGTGCCGCTACGCGTGGGCAATGCCCCGCAGCGCTTCGCGCTGGGCGTGGTGATGCCGCACGCGGTGATCGTGGCCGAGGCGCGCCAGCTGCTGTGGTTGACGCTGCTGGTGGGCGTGGTGGCCGCGCTGACGCTGAGTGCCGGCGTCTATGTGCTGCTGCGCCGCCTGGCGATCCGCCCGTTGGCCGAAGCGGTGCGGGTGGCGGGTGACGTCGCCGCCGGCAAGCTCGACAGCACCTTGCCTGCGCGCAGCAACGATGAAGTGGGCCGCCTGCTGGACGCGATGCAGGGTATGCGCGGGCAGCTGCAGGCGGTGATGGCGGCGCAGGCGGAAATGGCGCGCCGCCACGATGCTGGCGAGCTGAGCTACCGCATGGACGCCACTGCCTTCCCCGGCGAGTACGGCCGCATGGTGGCCGACAGCAACCAGCTGGTGGCTTCCAGCAATGCGGTCACCCAGCGCCTGGTCGAGGTGATGCAGCGTTACGCGGTGGGTGACCTCAGCGTGGACATGGAAGCGCTGCCGGGCGAGAAGGCGGTGTTCACCGCAGCGATGGCCACCACCAAGAGCAACCTGGCCGCGATCAACGAGCAGATCCAGCAGCTGGCCGCCGCCGCGGCAGCCGGCGACTTCGCTGTACGCGGTGATGCCCAGCGCTTCGACCACGATTTCCGCCGCATGGTGGAGACCCTCAACATCATGATGCAGGTCAGCGATCACAACCTGGCTGAGCTTTCGACGCTGCTTCGCGCGATTGCCGCCGGCGACCTCAGCGCACGCATGCGCGGTGATTTCCATGGCGTGTTCGCGGTGATGCGCGACGATGCCAACAGCACCGTGCGGCAGTTGACCCAGATCGTCGGCCAGATCCAGCAGTCGGCCGCCAGCATCCGCCTGGCGGCGGGTGAGATCGCTGCGGGCAACAGCGATCTCTCGCGTCGTACCGAGCAGCAGGCCGCCAACCTGGAAGAAACCGCCGCCTCGATGGAGGAGCTGACCTCCACCGTGCGCCAGAACGCCGACCACGCGCTGCAGGCCAATACCCTGGCAGGATCCGCCGCTGACGTTGCCAGCGAGGGCGGGGAAGTGGTCAACCAGGTGGTGCAGACCATGGAGCAGATCGAGGCCTCCTCGCAGCGCATCGCCGAGATCATTTCGGTGATCGACGGCATCGCGTTCCAGACCAACATCCTGGCGTTGAATGCGGCGGTGGAAGCGGCGCGGGCCGGTGAGCAGGGCCGCGGCTTCGCGGTGGTCGCCAGCGAAGTGCGCGCGCTGGCGCAACGCTCGGCGGGCGCAGCGAAGGAGATCAAGGAACTGATCGACGCATCCGTGGCGCAGGTCGGTGCCGGTGCGCAGCTGGTGCACGGTGCGGGCCGTACCATGCAGGCCATCGTCGGCCAGGTGGGGCGCGTCAACGAGATCATGGCCGAGATCTCGGCTGCGTCGCGCGAACAGTCCGCCGGCATCGAGCAGGTCAACCAGACCGTGGTGCAGATGGATGAGACCACCCAGCAGAACGCCGCACTGGTGGAGGAGGCAAGCGCCGCGGCGCGGGCGATGGAGGAGCAGGCCGAGCAGCTGGCCGTGGCGGTCTCGCGCTTCCGCCTGCAGGCCGAACCGGAGGCCATGGCCCGCCGCGCGGCCTGATCCCGGAAACGAAGACGCCCGGAGGGGGCCGGGCGTCGGTTGCATCCTTGCCGCGCATCCTGCGCAGGTCTGATGGCTCAGAACATTCCTTCAAACGGGTTCCAGCTGGTACGGCCTTCCACCTTCTCCAGGTAGTAGCTGTAGTTGGTGCTGGAGGCGACCAGCAGGTTCATGGCGATGAACAGCATGCGCCCGACGACGTCCGGAAGGAACATGGAGACGATGGCCAGCACGATGTTGATGCCGATCACCACCAGTGCCTTGCGCCACATGCCAAGAATCAGCAGGTAGATGGCACCGAAGAACAACGCGAAGAAGTTCAGGTTGATCTTCAGGCGGTCACCAAAGGACAGCGCCTTCCAGGCCTGCTTGAAGCCGGGGTTCTTGGGGGCGCCGTGCTGGCGGAAGAAGTTGAAGCGGAACTGCCACTTCGGGCTGAACTGGGACAGGTCAGTGGTATTCATTGGGGGGAGACATCCCTGTGAGAAAACGTTTTCATGATAGGGCAAGTCCTATTCAGGATCCAAGCGTCACCGTCAAAAATGTGACGCCTGCCTTGTTCCGGCTGCTGCGGCAGGGGCGCGCACCGTCACCCGCCAGCCTTGTTTTTAGGATAGGGTGCGCAGTTCCGCTGCCGCACCAGCTGAATCCGTGCGGCGGCGGGATGTCCATGGAGGTTGCATGACCACACCTGCTACACCGGAAAACGCACCGGGACCGGTGCTCCTGCCGACACCTGAAGTGGTGCAGGCACAACAGCTGCTCGCACGCCAGCAACTGGCGGTGGCGATGGACCGTGCACGCACGGCGGCTACGCAGAGCGCGGCGCCCGCCGCCGCATTGGAAAGCGAGTAATCCGCAACACCGCCGATCGCGCTGGCCCGTCGCCAGCGCGATCGCGGCGGACGCTCTTGGTCAGAACCGCGCGGTCATGCTGAGGAAGTAGCTGCGCCCGGCCACGAAGTAATCGGTGGAGCCTTCCGCATACAGCTTCTTGTCGGCCAGGTTGCTGACGCCGCCACGCAGGGTCAGTACCTCATTGACGTTCCAGGCCGCGGTCAGGTCATACAGCGTGTAGGCCTTGAGGAAGGTCGTCGCCGTGCCGGCCTGCCTGCCGGTGTACTGCGCCGATAGGCTGCTGGAAAACACCGCGTCGGGCGTCCAGTCCAGCGACGAATAGCCCGAGAATTCGGGGGTATCGATCAGGTTGCGGCCGGTGGTCAGGTTCCTGGCTTCCTTCATCCACGTCGCCGAGGTGCGCCAGCGCCAGTGCTCGCCGAAGCGGACATTGAAGTTGCCTTCCATGCCGCTGGTGCGTGCGCGCTGCACGTTGCTCATCCGCGTCCACCAGATGCCGTTGAACCTGCCCAGCGGTGCGTACTCGATCTTGTTCCTGAAGTCGGTGTGGAAGTAGGTCAGGCCGGCATCCACCAGATCGTTGTCGAAGCTGATGCCGATCTCGCGGTTGGTGCTGGTTTCCGGGTCCAGGTCCGGGTTGCCGGCCATGTAGCAGCCGCCGCGGGTATAGCCCAGCGGAATCAGCGAGGTGCAGCCACGGCCACCGGACTGGGTGGCGGCGCTGGCGGAGTTCTCGGTCAGGCTGGGGGCGCGGAAGCCCTTGGAAACGCCACCGCGGATGGTCCATTGCTCGGCCGGATGCCAGACCAGGTAGGCGCGCGGGCTGACGTGGCCACCGAATTTCTCATGGTGATCCAGGCGCGCGCCCAGGGTCAGTGCCAGGGTGCGGTGCAGCTTCAGTTCGTCTTCGACGAACAGGGCCCAGGTATCCACTTCCAGATCGGAGCCGCTGACGGCATTGCCGGCATAGTCGATCGGCGCGCGGCCGATGGTGTCGGTGTTGGTCAGCTCCTGGCGCTTCCACTGGCCGCCCACGGCGAACTGGTGTTCAACGCCGAGGGTGAACGGCGTGGTCAGGCTGCCCTCGATGATCGTATCGGTGGCTTCGGAACGGCCGGTAGCACCGATGTCGTTCCTGTACTCGGTCCAGTACGCACTGATCTTCGAATTGCCGAAGCTCCACTTGCCATCGTGGTTGAGCGCCAGCGAGCTGCGCTTGAGTTCGCTGGCACCCCAGGCGCCTTCATCCTGCTTTTCCAGCGAAGCGTCGATGAAGGCCTGCTGCACGCCATGGCCGGCTTCGAGCGACAGTTCCTGCGCGTCGCTCAGTTTCCACTGCAGCAGCGCATCGACATTGCGGTCCTTCTCGCCTGCATACGCGTTGCCGTAGACACCACCATTGGAGCGATCCGAATCGCGGCGCATGCTGTTGGCACCGATGCGCAGGCCGAAGCGCTCGCCGAGCGGGCCGGAGAACGTCGCACCGATCTGCTGGGTGTCGCCGCGCTTGCCGTCGCCCGGGCGGGTATAGCTGTGGGTGGCGCTGCCGCTCCAGTCATCACCGATGCGCCGGGTGATGATGTTGATCACGCCGCCCATGGCGTCGGAGCCATACAGCGACGACATCGGTCCGCGCACCACTTCGATGCGCTCGATCTGGTCGGGCGAGATCCAGTTCAGGTCCTGGCGGCCCAGGTCCGGCCGGTAGTTGGTCGAGGCCGAGCTGCCCATGCGCTTGCCGTCCACCAGCACCAGCGTGTAGTTCGACGGCATGCCGCGCAGCTTGATCTTGGACTGCTCGCCAACCGCACTGAGGCCACCGGTCACGCCGGGCACGCGGCTGAGCAGGGTGGCCAGGTCGTGCACCGGCTGGCGCGCGATGTCCTCGCGGCTGATCACGCTGATGCTGGCCGGCGCATCCTTGATCCATTGCTGGTTGCCCGAAGCGGTGACCACCACGGTATCCAGGTCCTTGGTGGAGGCATCGGCGCTGGCCTCTGCAGCGGCCAGGCCGGGCAGGGCCAGCAGGCAGGCAGTGGCCAGGGCACTGGCCAGGCGGGTGCGCGGCGGGCGCGCGGAACGGGAGCGGAACGGCTGGGACATGACGGCTTCCAGCGAATGAGGGGGGACCGGATGGAAGCAACGGGCACACGCAGACAAGCAGGCAGGCCCCCCCTTCCATGGGTCGTAGGGCGCACGGTTCGGGCCGGCGCAGCTGGGTGGGTCTCGGCCGTACGGAGGACGGCGACCTGCCTGGTTAATAAAATGATAACCGTTCTCGTTTGTCACGATCCAGTACCCGGCGCCACGAAGCGACATTCCGCTGCGCGGTCCACCATCGCCTGCTGTTTGCTGAATGGGGATAAATCCCGGCGTAGACCTTCGCACTCGGCTTACATCCGGCGCCCTAGACTGGGCCGCATTTTCGATTCCGCCCCGTTGGAGATCGTGTGGGTTCCGGTAGTGACAGACAGCGACTGTGCGGCCAAGGGCCGGTACAGCCAGGACAAGTGCGGGCGCCGGGAAGGCGCGCCGGGAACCTTCGCGCATGCAGCCCGGCCGGGACGGCCGGCCATGCCGATCGTGGGGAGTAAGCGGTGATGGGGGGTCAAACCATCCACGCGGAAGCGGATGCGCCCCGGCTCGACGCCGGCTGGGCGCTGCTGCCGGCCGAATCTCCGCTGCCGATGCCCGAACAGACCCTGCGCGAAGGCAAGCTGAAGGTCCGTCGGCACCGTACCTCGCCACGCATGATCGGCCTGCGCCGGTTCTACATCTTCGGCGGCACCCTGGCCATGACCGCCATCGCCACCCGCATGATGTGGCGGGTGCTGTCTGCCAATGGCATCAGCGTGCTGGAAGCCTGCCTGCTGGTGCTGTTCGTCGGCCTGTTCGCCTGGATCGCGCTGTCCTTCGCCAGCGCCGTGGCCGGCTTCCTGACCGCCGTGTTCGACCGGGGTTACCGCCTTGGCATCGACCCGGACAAGCCGCTGCCGGCGGTGCATAGCCGCACCGCGCTGCTGATGCCGACCTACAACGAAGACCCGCGCCGGCTGCTGGCCGGCCTGCAGGCGATCTACGAGTCGGTGGCCGCCACCGGCCAGCTCGAACGCTTCGACTTCTTCGTGCTCAGCGATACCCGGCGCGAGGACATCGCACGCGCCGAGGAGCAGGTATTCGCCGAACTGCGCGAGCGCGTGCCGGACGGCCAGACGCGGCTGTTCTACCGCCGCCGTGGCGACAACAGCGGGCGCAAGGCCGGCAACATCGCCGACTGGGTGCGCCGCTTCGGTGGCGCTTACCCGCAGATGCTGATCCTGGACGCCGACAGCCTGATGACCGGCGACAGCATCGTGCGCCTGGTGGCCGGCATGGAACACAACGCCGATGTCGGCCTGATCCAGACCCTGCCCTCGGTGATCGGTGGCCGCACCCTGTTCGCACGCATGCAGCAGTTCGGCGGTCGCGTGTACGGCCCGGTGATCGCCCGTGGCGTGGCCTGGTGGCATGGCGCCGAGAGCAACTACTGGGGCCACAACGCCATCATCCGCACCCGTGCCTTCGCCGACCACGCCGGCTTGCCAGCGCTGCCGGGGCGCAAGCCGTTCGGCGGCCACGTGCTCAGCCACGATTTCGTCGAAGCGGCGCTGATGCGCCGTGGCGGCTGGGCCGCGCACATGGTGCCGTACCTGGGGGGCAGCTACGAAGAAGGCCCGCCGACCCTGACCGACCTGCTGGTGCGCGACCGTCGCTGGTGCCAGGGCAACCTGCAGCACGGCAAGGTGGTCGGCAGCCGTGGCCTGCACTGGATCAGCCGCACCCACATGCTGATCGGCATCGGCCATTACTTCACCGCGCCGATGTGGGCGATGCTGATGCTGATCGGCATTGCGATCCCGCTGTTCCAGGAAGGCATCGATTTCAATGCCCTGCTGCACCTGTCACCCAGCGTGTACTGGCGGGCCCAGGACGAGGAGCAGGTGGTGCGCCTGTTCGCCGCCACCATGGCCGTGCTGCTGCTGCCCAAGGTGCTGGGCTATCTGGCGATGCTGCTGGACCCTGTCGACCGCCGCGGTTGCGGCGGTGCGATCCGTGCGTTCGTGTCGATGCTGGTGGAGACCGTGCTGGCCGCACTGATGGCACCGGTGGTGATGTACGTGCAGTCGCGCGGCGTGGCCGAAGTGCTGTCCGGCCGCGATTCCGGCTGGGACGCACAGCAGCGTGACGATGGTGGCATCTCGTGGATGGCGTTGATCCGTGGCTACGGCGGGCTGGGTGTGTTTGGTGCGTTCATGGGTGTGCTGGCGTGGACGGTGTCGCCGTCGCTGGCAGCGTGGATGGCGCCGGTGGTGATCGGCATGGTGCTGGCCGTTCCGGTGGTGGCGCTGACCTCCTCGCGCGGCCCGGGTGCCTTCCTGCATCGCCTCGGCCTGCTCGACATCCCCGAAGAGAACATTCCGCCACCGGTGCTGGTGCGCGCCGCGCAGCTGCGCCGGGAAGCCGCCGAGCAACCGCCGCTGTACTGATGGCCCTGCACCAGCGGCATAATGCGGCTCGAACTTGAAGGAGCCGCATCATGCTGCAAACGGTGGAACAGGAAACCGGCGCCTCGCCACAGTGGTCGGTAATCTGGCTGCACGGGCTTGGCGCCGACGGCCACGACTTCGCGCCGATCGTGCCGGAACTGGTGCGTCCGCACTGGCCGGCGCTGCGCTTCGTGTTCCCGCACGCACCGGTGCGGCCGATCACGATCAACAACGGCGTACCGATGCGCGGCTGGTACGACATCGTCGGGATGGACTTCCGCTCGCGTGCCGACATGGCCGGCGTGCAGGAATCGGTGCTGCAGCTGGATGCGCTGATCGCACGTGAGATCGAGCGCGGCGTCGCGCCGGAGAAGATCTTCCTGGCCGGCTTCTCGCAGGGCGGGGCGATCATCCTGACCGCCGCGCTGGCGCGCACCGCGCCACTGGCCGGCCTGATCGCCCTGTCCACCTATCTGCCCGAGGCCGACAGTGCCCGTCGCGTTGACGGTGCGGTGCAGGTGCCGGTGTTCATGGCCCATGGCAGCAGCGACCCGGTGATTCCGCAGGCGGTGGCCGTACACAGCGCGCAGGCCCTGCAGGCGCTGGGCCTGCAGGTGGAGTGGCACAGCTACCCGATGGCCCACCAGGTCTGCGCCGAAGAGATCCAGGCGCTGGGTGACTGGCTGCAGGAACGGTTGGGCGCTGCCTGAGCCATGCCCCCGGCCAGCACATCGCCGTGGATGCCGGAACTGTGCCGCCTGCCGCGGCTGGCGGCGATGCTCGGCCTGGCCCAGCTGGTGGTGGTGGTGCTGGCGCTGGCGCCCGATGGCAGCCGCCACTGGACCTTCGGCGAGCTGCTGTCGGCCAGCGGCTTCGCGCTGTGGCTGGCGCTGGCGGTGACCGCCAGCCTGTGCCTCCTGCGGCAGGCACTGTCGAGGCTGCCGCCGGTGCTGGGCGCTGTCGCGGCGATCATGCTGGCGACCCTGATCGCCGTGGTCTGTGCCGGCATCGTGCATGCACTGTACGCGGTACTGGGCGACAACTTCGCCCGCGGCATCAGCTTCTGGCGCTTCACCCTGGGCAGTGCGGCAACCACGGCACTGATCGCCGCACTTGCCCTGCGCTACTTCTATGTGAGCGATCGCTGGGCCGTGCAGGTGCAGGCCAACGCGCGTGCCCAGGCCGACGCGCTGCAGGCGCGGATCCGGCCGCACTTCCTGTTCAACAGCATGAACCTGATCGCCAGCCTGCTGCATCGCGATCCGGCGGTGGCCGAACGCGCGGTGCTGGATCTGTCCGATCTGTTCCGTGCTGCCCTGGGTGCGGGCGAGGGCGACTCCACCCTGCGTGACGAATGCGAGCTGGCCGAGCGCTATCTGTCGATAGAGTCGCTGCGCCTCGGCGAGCGTCTGCAGGTGCGCTGGCAGCGCGATGAGCCGCTGCCGTGGGACCTGCCACTGCCGAGGCTGGTACTGCAGCCGCTGGTGGAAAACGCAGTGCTGCATGGTATTTCGCGGCTGCCCGAGGGCGGCACCATCGAATTGCAGCTGGTGCGCGAGGGCAACGAGCTGCAGATCCGCGTGCGCAATCCCGCGCCCGATCCGCAGGCGCCGGGGTTGGCGCTGGCGCGTGGTGCCGGCCATGCCCAGCACAGCATCGCTCATCGGCTGGCGTGGCGCTTCGGCGCCGCCGCGCGGATGACGGCTGGCTGGAGCGAGGGCTACTATGCCTGCCAGGTGACAGTGCCGATCCAGTGAGGGGACGACCGTGAGGGTAGTCATCGCCGATGACGAACCGCTGGCGCGGGAACGCCTGCGCAGCCTGCTGGCGGCGCAGGACGGGGTGGACGTGGTGGCCGAGGCCGGCAACGGCGAGCAGGCCCTGCATGCGTGCGCGGAGCTGCAGCCGGACCTGGTCCTGCTGGATATCGCCATGCCCGGGCTGGACGGCCTGGAAGCCGCCCGCCACCTGGCCAGCTTCGAGCCGCGCCCGGCGGTGGTGTTCTGCACGGCTTATGACGCGCATGCGCTGTCGGCGTTCGAGGCGGCGGCCATCGATTACCTGATGAAGCCGGTCCGCGCCGAGCGCCTTGCCGCAGCGATCGCACGTGCACGCACGTTCCTGGCCGGCCGCGATGGCCAGCCGCAGGACAACGGCGGGCAGCAGGCCCGCAGCATGCTCTGCGCACGCCTGCGTGGCAGCCTGCGGCTGATCCCGCTGGACGACATCCACTACCTGCAGGCGGAAGAGAAGTACGTGGTGGTGCACCATGCGCGCGGCGAGGACCTGATCGAGGAGTCGCTGAAGTCGCTGGAGGAAGAGTTCGCCAGCCGCTTCATCCGCATCCATCGCAACTGCCTGGTGGCGCGCCACGAGCTGGTGGAGCTGCGTCGAGGCTCGGGTGGTCAAGTGCAGGCGGTGCTGCGGCATGGCAAGCAGCCGCTGGAAGTCAGCCGCCGCTGCGTGGCGACGCTGAAGCAGGAATTGCGGCATCTGTGAGTGGTCCCGCGCGGCCTGCGGCCGCGACTGCTATGAGATCAACAGCAACAGCAACAGCGGGTCATGGCTCGTTGTTTCTACGTGCTGGGTTGGGCCGGGGTGGGGCGGCGGGACACGCTGCAAGTACATCCATGTAAGCTCGATGGCGCCATCCATGGCGCCAACGGTAGATCGGAAG